>CASECL010000063.1 GCA_949286445.1 uncultured bacterium
AGAAGCGATCCGCCCGTTGATCGGCCCGTTGTATTTGATTTTGTAATCTTTTCTGGCTTTCAGCTCCAGGAGACGCTCCGCTTCAGTCTGATGCTGGATAACCATTTTGTCCGACAGCTCACCCTGGGTTACGCTGTTAAGAAAACCGTAGTTGTCATAGGTGAAAAGCACCGGATTGAGATCCCCCTGCTGCAGAGAAGAAAGGCAGAGCCGGGAGGCGGAAGTCATTTTCCCCGCTTCGGTTCTGGGCAGAATCTGCAGATCGGTCCGGCTGTATTGCAGAACATGGGATACACCATTGATTTTCACCCCGGAAACCAGCCCGTCGTCATTGTAGGCAACTTCGATGAAGTCCTGACGGTTTTGTCTGACCGCTTTGAGTTTGCCGCCGGAATAAGCAAATTCCAGTGTCCGCCCGGACGGAGCTGTCACACTGCTGAGCTGGTAATTGCGGTAAACAAATTTCCACCCGGCTTTATCATTTTTGCCGGTGAAAACCCAGTCGCCGCTTTTTTCAAAATCACGTTTGGCGGTATCCGCTTCCCACTCCGAATAGGGGGCGAAAAAACCGCTTCCTTTTTTGGCTTGTTCGTAAAGCTCTATCTTTATTGCGTCTTCCGGTGTTTTCTCATTTTTGGGGAAGAACTTGATTTTTTCGCCCCACGGCGTGGTCCACAGTACCCCGTCCTTGTCGTAATAGGCCGAGCTTTCCAGCTGGGGCGAATGCCAGGCAAAACCGAAAAGTCCGCTTTTTTCCGATGCAGAATTGTAGATAAGTTGAATCGGAAGACGTAATTCGGGCGAAAAATTCGCCACTCCCAGAACCCGGGATGTTAAATACCCGTTTCCGGTCAGCGATGCCTTGCCGGCTGAAAGCGGCCTGGCGACAAAGTTGATGCTCTCTGCTATGACACTGCTGCATAGTGCCAACAGAAGAGAAACGGCAGTGAAAATCCTCCCCATTTCTTACTCCTTTACTGTTTTGGGTTCACTCACCAGATTTTTTCGATTATGAGAAGAACCCCTGACAACAGTCAAGATCCCCTCCCACGCTTTTTATTATACCATTTTAAAATGTAATGTCAATAGCTGTATTACATTTTTTAGCATTTTTTTCGAATTTTTCTTATGCAAGCTATTTTATGATATTTTCTGTAATTATGACTGCCGGTTATAAAAATATAAAGGTATTGATGCTGAGGTATATTAAATATTATTGAATATTAAAGATGTTTATTTATAATGTATTTTGAGCTTGAAATAATGAAAAAACACCTCTTGCGATATCTTTTTTCATAATTTAACATAAAAAATATCCATGGCGTGTTTCTTATGAAACAGAGTTCCTGGTTTGAAAAATGTTTATTTGATTGTAAAAAAAATACTTGCAATTAAAATGATTTGTTGGTATATTATGCTGAGAGCGCGGCAATGTGAATGCCGGAGCGGAAATGCTTCCCCGCCGGAATTCCGGAAACGAATAACGCCGCACAGCACATATCAAAATACAGGGAGGATTATTTTATGTTCCGGTACGGACTCTTTTTTTGGCTGCTTATTCCGGCTTTTGTCATCGCCGATACCATAACCGTGCGTACCAATGCGCCGGAAAACCGCAACGCTGTTTTCTGTTACCGGGTCCCGCAGAAATATGATAAAAACCGCCGTGAAGCATACCGGGTGCTGGTGATTTTCGGCGGCAGAAATACCGATGGCAAAGCCGATGCCTCCGGACGCCTCGGCTGGGGAAAATGGTGCGATGATAATGGTATTTTTATTGTTTCACCCGGATTGAAAAATGATAATTACTGGGAACCGGAGGCGTGGTCGGGAAGAGCTTTGCTGAAGGCATTGGCGCAGCTGCGGAAAAAATATAAAATCTGTACCGACAAAATTCTGTATTACGGTTATTCCGCCGGAAGTCAGGCCAGCAACCTTTTTCCCGCCTGGAAACCCGGTTTGTGCCGCGCCTGGGTAAGCCACGCCTGCGGAGTGTTTCATGAACCGACATTAAGGATGAAAAATACCCCCGGTCTGGTTACCTGCGGCGATGCGGATCAACTACGCTACATTATCAGCCGGGATTTCGTGGATAACTGCCGCAAAAAAGGGTTGAATGTCATCTGGAAATCATTTCCCAATCTTAATCACGCTGTTCCGCCGGATTCAATAAAATTGGCTCAGGCTTTTCTGGCTTATTACCACGAATTGTACCGGGATGACTTGATCGGAAGAAACAGTTTGATGGACGAAGTGAACGGAGCTGAATTCATCGGGGATGATCAGGAGGAAGTATATTACCCGGTTAATTCTCCGGAGGCCAGAAACGTGCTGCCTGAAGACCGGGTGGAGCTGCCGGATAAATCCATTGCCGAAGCCTGGGGGAAAAAGGCAGAATGAAAATATTGACGGTTATTATTCTGTTTTTTACCCTGCAATGCCCGGTGTTTGCCGGAATAATAAAAATTGACGGCGTGGAATTCCATTACCGGGTGCCGGAAAAATACGGGAAAATCCCCCCGCTGATGGTTCTTTTCGGCGGCAGAAACTGGGACGGCTGTAAAACGTTGAATACATTTAAATTCAATAAGCTGGCGGATAAATATGGCATATTTCTGCTTTCACCCTCTTTCCGTGACCGGGACTACTGGGAACCGGAGGCGTGGTCGGGAAAACTGCTGCTTCAGGCGGTCAGCGCATTGGAAAAACGTTTCAAAGTCAATTTTGAAAAAATATATTTCTACGGTTATTCCGCCGGCGGACAATGTGTTGCTCTTTTCCAGCAGTGGATGCCGGAAAAAGTCGCCGCCTGCGGCATTCACGCCTGCGGGGTTTATCCTGCAGTGATAAAATCCGCCCGGATCCCTGTACTGATTACCTGCGGTACGGAAGACAGCGACCGTCTCCGGATCAGCCGGGATTTTGTTTACCGTTACCGGGAGCAGGGGGGGCGGCTCCTGTGGAAATATTTTCCCGGTGCCGGACATGAGTTGTCCGCCGCGGCTCTGGAGATGGCGGAAATCTGGTTTGACGATATTATCTCCGGGAAAAAAGTCCGGCATTGGGGCGAAGATGATACCGGACAGACCGGCGGGGAAATCGAACCGGAATTCCGTAATCCGCTGTATTCGGAAAAATTGGAGGAGTTGTGGCGGAAATGATGGAATTTACCTTTGACGGCATGGTGCGTTACGGTTTCGGGTTTTACAATCCCAACCACGCGGCGGCATTGATTTGCGCGATCTTTCCTTTTCTCTGGGGATGGAAAAAGTACCCATGGGCAGGGTGGATAATCTCAATCTTATTGACAATTCCGTTGGCGATGACCTATTCGCGCAGCGGAGTGATTGTACTGGTGTTTGAGTTTGCCGCCTATATTGTCCTGACCGGAAAACAAAATTGGAAAATAATCGCCGGAATTGCCGCGGCGGTATTGGGTATTCTGGCAATTTACGGCGTTTTCGGCCGTTTTGCGATTGATAAGTCGCTGACCAACCGGCCGGAAATATGGTTTGCCGGGTTGAAGCTTTATGCGGCAAATCCGCTGGGGGTGGGAATAGGAAATTCGGGAAACATTGTTTCTGCTTTCATGCTGGAAAATATCAATTGCAGAACGCTGATTAATTCCCATTTTACTTTGTTGACCGAGCTGGGAATATTGGCCGGGGTTTTATGGTTCGGAATGATTTTTTATGCGCTTTGCAACGGTGTTGCAAAAGTCAGAAGCTGGTGCGCATTTGCCGGAATGTGTTTGTCTGCCGTGTGTTCGAGTATTTTTGACTGGGATTTATTGAGCGATTTTCATAAATTCGGCAATTTAACACGGCTGAATTTTATTCTTTCATATCTTCTGCTGGCAGTTTTCTTCGGGCTGGCAGGATATTTGATCGCCTCAAAATTCAATAAACGTAAATTTTATTGCGCCGTGGCGGCGGCTCTGTTTTTTTCCACAGTGCCTCTGGTGTTGTTTTCAAGTCAAACTCCGGAAGTCAGGGACAACGTTATTCGTATTCCCGGAAAAAATGAAGTGCTGATTCTGCATGACGAAGACTGGAATTTGAAAACAATCCAGCCATTCTGTCCGGACGGATTTTATGTTTCTCCGGACGGCAGTTTCATTGCCGGCGATTGCCGGCGTGTGATGCTGTTCGGCAATATGGCAGAGTACGCCGGGAAATTTCCGGATCGGGAATTGATCTTTGTCAATCCGCCGGAATTTTTTGAGTTTCCGGAAAATACCATAAAAATATATTTACGGGGCTTTGACCGGAGAAATTGCAAATATGAGGTGGAATATTTCTGAAAGAATTTCTCCGGAAAAATGCCGATGCAAAATGATTGGCATTGATTTTCCGGTCTGCCTTGGTTAGTGATACAATAATGTATTATAGCAAGATGCTGGCAGGATTACTATTTTTACACGATAGTATCGTAAAGTGCCATAATAATTGTTATACTGCCGGCGACGGCGTGTCTGATGTTCCTTCCGGCGGCAATCCCTCATTTGAAGGCGGCAGCGGCTTTGTTTTCTGCACACGAATATGACGTATCAGACAATAAACCGGAATAAGAACGCTCAGCAGTAAAAATACTGTTACTGCCGCATGGTATGCTAAGCGCAGCAGTGTCAGATCCCAATACGTTCCCCGCCAGAAGCCGTTGCCCAGTGATTTCCAGGTGATGCGGGGATTTATTTTTGCCATTATGTTTTCCGGCTGCGGCACGTTTCTGGTCTCCGGAACAAAATACAGATAGGAAAATTTTCCCAATCGGAAACGGCAGTATTTTGCCGGAGAATATTTGCTGGATACCACAAAGCAGGATAACGTAACTGTTTTATCCGGTGTGCCGCCGCTTTCCGACAACATTTCAGTCAACTGTTCAGGCGTGGTATTTTTCATAACCTGCGAAATGGAAACAATCTTCGATCTGCCCTGGAGGCAGTCAAAGAGTACAGTGTCTACATTGAGTGCAATACCGATGAGCAGCCCGGCAAAATAAACTGCAGCCCTGATTGCTAATATACAATGGCTGTCATTGATTACAAGCACCCGGAAGGAAAGCAATGAAAACAGTAAAAAACTTATAAAATATATAAGTTGATCATATCCTCCGATCATGCGTTTCAATTCGCCGGTATTGGAAAGGAAAAGGAGTTTATCGCTCCATTTGACTACTGAAGCGTCATAAGATGCCTTCTTCAGCGCCTCCGGTTCAGAAAAATTCAGAAACACGGTAAATAATTCCTGCGCTCTGCCTGTCGTCCAGTACCCTTTTTCTGAACTATTTAACTGGGTGAATACTTGCCATATTTGCGGAGATTTCTGTTCAGCATCCTGTAACAGTTGGTTGTAATCACCACCGTACCGGAGTGCTGCACGCTCCTGTGCGTATTCGTTGATGTTGTTTTTGTAAAACGATGTTCCCGTCCAGAAGACCTGTATATAGAGATGACAAAGAGAGAGAAAAAATACCAGCCACAATACCGGCAGCGGGATGATGCGGAGCTTCGGGATACACAATACCATTATTGTAACGGCCAACACAATGTATATTCCGAGCATGATCATAATTAACGTCTCCATATTTCAAAAGTTATGTCGGCACTTCCATCCGTTTGAACGGAGCGTAAACGGATAGTGAAATTATCCTTTTGTATATTTCATTGCCCGGCTGACATTTTTCATATCCTGTTTCAGTCATATACCGCAAATCATTGAATGCTGACATATTTTTTCAGTATTATTCTGTTGAGTCCCGAATTTCAAATATCCTTTGAGCACCCCAGCCGATACGGCCCCGGGGGCCCAAAGCTTTATTTTTTTATGCCTGCGGTACTTTTTCTGCCTTCCATATCCGCCATGACACGATGCCAAGCACGATACAGGGCAGAAAGGATGTCAGCACCCGCAAAGAAAACAGTACATAGGTATTCAAACCCGAAATGTTTATGCACATCAGCATGAAATAAAGTACCGAACACAGCAGAAACAGTACCAGTTTTAACCACAGATGGCTTTCCGTTGTCTGGATGAGCATGGCGGCAAGAATGTTGTACGCTACAACATTCACTCCCCCTGCGACGATCAGCAGTATGGCCAGCGGAAGGCTTAAGAATGAACACATGAACATGCTGTAAAATGACATCGGAAATGCCACGAGGCCGCTCAGAAAATAAATCAGACACCCCGGACCGTCATTGTTTTGTTTTTGCATATATACGCACCTCTCTTTTTTGGCATGAATTGATTTAAAATCGTCACTTAAGGATGCGACGAAATATAGTCTTTGAGATAGCTTTCTGAAACGCGGGTTCTGACCTTTCTGAACAACTGCGTATCGTATGCAGTGATCACGATTTCTCCTTCCTCAAGCTTTTGAATTTTGATGTCGGCCAGGTGCTTGAAACGCTCAACATCGTCTTCCAGGGGACGAAGATCACTCGCATCTTCCGGGAGCTTCCGGTGTATCCGGTAATACTCCCTTGCGGCAAGAGACAGAGCTGTAATGTCACTGCTTAAAATAGAGGCATAGACTTCCATCCCGCAGACCAGGCATAGGAAAAGATAGATCGCGGCGGAAATGATTGCGATCTTGCGGTTAGTTTTTTTGGGTAAAAAATGCATTTTTTCACTCCTTTGAATTTTTCTGATTACCCATATTTCCATCAATCCGGAATAATTTTAAACTGCAAAATATTGCTGAAATCATCTGTCGGCAGATATCCTTCCTTTGAGAAAAGGTGGTTTTATTTCATCGTTTCTGAGATTAAGATTGCCGTTTATCTGAAAGTAAATGCAGCTGAATGTCATTATAAATGAGAAAACAATTGCGATAACAAGAATATTATATTTTGCCGGAAGTTTATGATTTACAAATATGGCAAGCCCCATCAGCAGCCACACCAGCAGACATGGCCAGATTTGGGAAAATATGCCGTCAAAACATATAATGTCCAGGAATACATAAATACAAAAGAGCAGAAATACCGTCTGGGTAATCCAGTGAGTTGAAATATACCATGTCCGGGCTTTCAATTTTTCCCGGGAAATTTCGAATTTCCGGCAAAGTGCGCCATATATTCTTTCTGCCTCCCAGCCGATCAGCCAGAGCAGCGGTACGTCGATAAGTACCGCCACAATAACCGCCGCCTGAGGATCATGGTATAATACCTGCCCCCATATTGCGCCGGTAAAAAGATAAAGAAAATAGCGTTTTTTAAGTTTTTTTTCACAAAATCCCTGTTTTATCAGCAGAAGGCAAAACAGAATAATGTAGGATGCGTAAAAGATATTAAGAAAATGTTTCAATGGATACATAACCATAATAGAATACTTTTTATCGGTTTTTTATGTCAGTTTTTGCAACAAATCTGTCTGCAATAATATAATTTTCCGGCTGCAGAATTCAGTGAAAATTTACCTTAGACACTCCGTCCCCGGATAAATTTCCATTGACAGATTACAATACACCCTTTTATGAATTTTGATATTCTGTTTTTTTTAGCGGCGACAATTTTTTCTGTTTACTGTCTTCTATTTATCTTCTTAACAAGGTACCCTTCATCTTATTTTATCAAGGAGTATCATAACAATGAAAGCCAGTACAGGAAAGGCAAGTATGCTTCCTGAGGCTATTATCAGTGCCGTTTTTCTTGGTTTTGATATTACTGCATAACAGAGGGTAGCTGCACTTACCGCCAGAACAAAACAGGTCACCCATGCCGGATAATTCATCGGCTGAACTAAAAAACTTGCTATTCCCACGATGGCATACAATATGCATAACACTTTCAGCCTCAAATTGCCTGAATTTGCCATTTTTTACACCTCCGCGTTGGTTGTTGAGAAGATACATTATCAAAATATATTTTTCAAGCTGTTACATCTCCCAAACTGACTTGAATGGTTACTTTTTAAATCCAACTGGAAACCCAAATGACTCAAAAGGCCAAACAAGGTCGATCCCTTCAATAAATAAATATCCATCATTTGAGATGAGATTTCTCCATTCTTTTTCCAATACTTTGGCATAGCAGGCAATTACTTTCACTGCTCCAAGTTTATATTTAAGACCATGTATCTGTCCCGGACGTATGTTACCATCATAGGTAATAAATCCTCCTTTCGCAAGGTTATCGCCGTGTGCAACAATTACAAGTCCGAAAACATTGTCTTTTTTTAATGTATTCAACGCAACCGCTGTGGTCGGGTCATTGATCTCAATGACATTATATCCTTCACTTTTCAGTTCATTCTCTTCTCTATATTGCCACCAATTCCATAGCAGAAGTGATGTCAGATCAAAAATGTAAACATCGTTAGGAACAGAAATCTGACACGAATTATCTTGTGCGCCGAATTCTATTTTCCCCCATGCCTTGAATTCATTATAATTCAACCAAACTTTTGCAGCCAATGATTCCAAAGTGTCATTGCTTGCTTCTTTTTTATATATCCGTCTGCTCTTATTTTTGCTTTCCTGCATTGCCTGCCATTTTCCGTTTATATCAATGTGGCATATTGTATTATTGGTTACCATCCCATATAAATTTATTCCTCCGTCCTCACGGACCGGATCCCGGTTGATCCAGCGGCCGAGTGAGGGGTGATAGTAACGGAACCCGTAGTAATACAGACCGCAAATTTCCGGTTTGGAGGAAAATTGGTAATCAAAGTTCATTCCGGAATGAGACAATTGTCTGCCGAAGGGATCGTAAGTATAAGTCGCCGCCGTGTTTCCGGAGGAGTCCCGGTAACCGGTTATATTGCCGTTGCCATCGCACTCAGCTATATAAATTCCTGAAGTATTGATTTCCGCCAGCAGTCCTCCCGCGCCGCCGGCACCATTCATGCTGCCGCTTAAATCTTCACCCCAGAGGTAAGTTTTGGCTTTGACGCCATTAACGTATTCGGCAATAACGTTCCAGTCATGGTAAACATACCTTGTTTCGGTTGTAACACCATTTTCTGTTTTCACGGTTTTTATCCGCCGGCCGGCAAAATCATATTCGAAAGCATACTCTGTATCACCGCAGGTCGGTTTTGTCAGGCGGTTGAAAATATCATACTGATAATATCTTTCGCCATCGCAAAGCATATTTCCGTCTGCGTCATAAGAGAGAATTGCCGCTCCCGCATCCGTGTACTGATTGAGTATATTGCTCCGGTATAACCCGGCAGTACCATCCTCTGAAGACCGGATCCGGTTGCCGATACCGTCATAACTGTAAGTGTAACTCTTTTTTCCGTTGTCATCGGCAAATCTGCCCGCAGTTAACTGACCTTTTTCATCGTAATGGTAATTCCATTTTCCGGTACCGTAACTTGCAGTTATTCTTCTGCCGTTGCCATCCAGGGTGTAACTGGTTTCTCCCGCGGAAATAATTTCTCCCAGTGCGTTGTAACTTCTATTGATGGAAAAAACCGTATCGCCATTGGAGGCAAAATCCACTCCGGCGATGCGCCCGGAATCAGTTTCCCTCCGGTAGTTGAAATGTTGGTCTCCCAGGCTTACCGAAGCGAGTCTGCCGGTATTGCCGTCATAACTGTAATGTATTTCGTCACCGGCGAAATTCACCGCGGTAATTCTGCCGCTGCCATCCCGGGTGTAACGGATGCAGCTGCCGGGAATATCGGAAAAGTTTTCACTCTCCAAACGCCCCGCATCATCATAATTGAAATTATGCCGGTAACTGCCGTTGTTTGCCCGGATCAGCCGGTTGGCGGAGTCGTAGGCAAAGTCCCAGTGCAGTCCGCGTCCGTTTATGGCGGCCAGGTTGCCGTTCCGGTCGTAAGAGTAGAGCAGTTCCTGACCTCTGCAATTAAGATATGAGATGATTTTACCATCGCCACGGTAGGTGAATGACTCACTTGTGCCGTCCGGATATATTCTTTTATTCATCCGTCCCCGGTTATCGTATTCAAATACAGTGTGCTGAGGCTTGCCGTCAGATTTGAAGGTCGTAATCCGGATCAATTTCCCCTGTGGATTGTAA
>CASECL010000064.1 GCA_949286445.1 uncultured bacterium
AAACTACGCGGATAAAATGTTTTTTTTCCTCACACCGGCAAAATCCATTCTTATCCTGATTTCCGGTGTGCTTTGTTTGCTTTTGTGCCTTATGCATTGACGACCATTGCTTCAATTTCATAATTGAAGCAATGTTACCCAAATAGGTTTGGAAAAGGAAGGGTGCGGGAAGGAAAGAACCTTTCCTTAAAAGGTTTTTCCTTCCCGCAATATCCTTTTACCCCACATATTATTTATTATCAATGCGGCGGTTTTTGAAGTATTCTGCTGAGGTTATTGTACCCGGGGTACGGTATTGGTGGCGGCCTACTGCTTCTACTGGCACGATGGGTTCGATGGCGTGGATAAATTCGTTCAATTTTTCCCGTTCCACCGGTTTCAGGTAGTCCACAATTCCGGGCCGGTCGAGTGAATTGAGCTGTACTTTATCCACTTTCAATGTCGCTATAATTTCAGCGAAGCGTTTTATTGACTCAGCGGAATCATTGATACCTGGGGCAATAAACAATTCAAGTACTTTATGTGCGGTACTTTTTTCACAGAAATTGCGCATTCCGTTGAGGAAGCGTTCGAAGCCCAGCTCTGCCACCGGCTGGTTGAGTTTGGCAAATTCCTCTTCATCTGATCCATCCAGCGAGGGGATGATCAGGTCCAGGTATTTCAATTCATCCAGCATTCCCGGTGCGTCAAAAAGGCAACCGTTGGTAAGCAGGCAGAGCCGGTACCGGGGGTGATTTTTTTGGATATACTCTGCCGCCTCCCCGAAACGGGAATTCAGAGTCGGTTCTCCCGGGCCGGAAAAGGTGATGAAATCCAATTCCGGTCGGGTTGAGAGCACCTGATCGAGTTCCTGCAGAACGTCTTCCAATTTAACATACTCTTTTCTTTCCAGGGTATGCAGCGTGGTGGGGCCGGCTTCACAAGAGAGACAGTCCAGAGGGCAGGTTTTACTTTCAATCAGGCTTACTCCCAGAGAACGCCCCAGTCTCCGGGAGGCTATCGGACCATAAACATAGCGCATTGGTATTTACTGCCTGTTATTTCCGGTTGCCGCCAAAAAGCCGCAGCAGCATCAAAAAGAGGTTGATAAAGTCCAGATAGAGAGTCAAAGCACCCATGATTGCGCCTTTGCCGACCGTTTCGCTGTCCACTTCTCCGGTCGCGGCCGCTTCGGAAAGAAGTTTGATTTTCTGGGCGTCATACGCGGTCAGTCCGACAAAGATGATTACGCCGATTATGCTGATGGCAAAATCAAATTGTCCTGATCTTACGAACATATTTACCAGGGAGGCGATAATCAATCCGATCAGAGCCATGGAGAAGAAAGACCCGACTCCGGTAAGATCTCTTTTGGTCATAACGCCGTAAAGACTCATGGCTCCGAACGTTCCCGCCGCAGTAAGAAATGCATTCACCACCGAACTGTGGGTATATGCCAGGAGTATCACCGACAAAGTAAGCCCGTTAAGCGCGGCGTAAACGCAGAAACCCGCCAGTGCGGCCGCCGAACTTATCTTGTTTATTGCCGCAGAGATAAACATCACCAGACCCAGTTCCAGCAGCACCAGGATCAGGAAATTTATCTGATTGGCAAAAATAAATTTAAGCAGTTTTTCATTTCCGGCCGTGTAATAAGCAATTCCTCCGGTAAGCAGCAGTCCGAAGCACATCCAGCCGTACACCCGGTTGATGAAACTGCGCTGCCGTGCGATTGCCGCATCTTCGCCGCGGTATTCCAGTGTGTCATTACGGTATTCGTTCATAACATTTTCTCCATTTTGTTCATAATATTATATTCCCCGCCGGGGAAATTACTTTCCCCCCGAAAAGCCCGATATTTTCCGTTCCGGTAAATAAAATAGCATATCCGGATGTAATTTTCCAGTCTGATGCTTAAAAAATATCTATTTCGTGAAAAAAACATACATTCATGAAAAAAACACATTGATTTTAAAACTGTCATACAATATATTATAAAGTCTATCGTTAATAGGTAAAACAGGAGTTAAATTATGAGATACCCAGAAAAAATGAAGGAGATGATTTCGCTGGCAGTGCGGAAAAGTATTTTTGATGCCGCCACGGAACTGATCCGGGAAGAGGGCTGGCCGGCGTTTACCACCGAACGTATTGCCGACCGCGCGGGGGTGTCGCGGGGAGTGCTTTACAATTATTTTGAAAACAAGGAAGACATTGCCCGCTCAATCATCCGAACTTCCATCGAGCTTCTGAGCGAAAGAATCCGTGCTGTTGCCGGAGATAATTCCCGTTCTTCCGCCGACCGGCTCCGGGAAATGGCCAGAATCAATGTGGAAGAATTTGTCTCCCGCCGCGAGCTGCATTTGGTTCTTATGGAACACCTGCCGCCGCCGGACCGCAAGAAGGATAATTGCGCGAGACTGCACGAACAGAAATACACTGCTTTTACCGAAGTTATCCGGGAGGGAGTGAAGAACGGTGAATTTGCGGACTCGTTTGATGTGGAATGCGCCGCCATGCTGTTATGGGGGGGGATACATGAAATATGTTTGCATTCTCTTTTTTCCAATACTGAAATAGATGAAAAAGCCATTGTGGAAATATTTCTCCGGGGAATTAAAAAATGAAAATAAAAGTTTTGTCTGCTTTTGCTGTAATTTCCACCATGATTTCCGGGTGCATGGATTACCCGCGCCCGCCGCTGGCGGTGGACCAGAATGATTATACCAAACTTGCCGAACGGGATAAGATCATGCTGCCGGCAGATTTGAAAGAGCTTACTCTGGCGAAGGCCCAGGAAATAGCTCTGGCCAACAATCCTGATTTTAAAAGTATCCAGTTTACAGTGGATACCGCCCGGGCAAGATATTACCAGAGTTTCTCCGGATATGCGCCAACTTTGAACGCCAAAATGTCTATTGCTCAGAGTTTCAACAAAATGTATTCATCCTCCAACTCCGACCGGACCCGGTCGCAGAGTGAGAATTACCGGCCTTCGCTTTCCGGCCAGCTGCTGGTATTTGACTGCCTGGCCAGGGAGATGAATTTGCTGGCAAGCAAATATGACTTGAAAAATGCCGAATCCGAAGTTGAAGATGCCAGACGTCTTCTGCTGCGGGCAGTGGCTTATGCCTACAATGATATATTGCTCTATCAGGCGCAGAAGAAAATCGCACTGGCGCAGATCGAATACAGCAAACAGATGCTTAGAGAGGCGGAAGATAAATTAAGAGCCGGCAATACACTGTTGAGTGATGTGCTCAACTTCCGGGTGACCTTGCGCAATGGTGAACTTAATTTGATAAAAATCAATTACAATATTGCCGCCGGGCGTTTTGTACTGGCCGGTTATCTGGGGCTTACCGACGGCACGCTGCCGGATTGGGTAACTCTGCCGGATGCGGAGGCCCCGGATTTCAAAATTCTCCCGGATGTGGGTATTTATATTGACCAGGCACTGGCAAACCGTCCGGATCTGCGGGGAATGAGGGAACTTTTAAAGGCATATAAATATGCTTACTGGGGAACATATTCCGCTTTCGGTCCGACAGTATCGCTGGATTATTCACTTTCCTACGATCAATCGCGCAGTATTGTCCACGGGGGAAATAACTCCGGATCCTCCAGCGGCGGTTCGGGCGGATTTGATTACGGTCTTTCCGCCTCCTGGAATTTATTTAACGGGTTCAGCGACTACTTCAATGTCAAAGCTGCACTGGCCAATCTGGCTCAGGTGGATTATGAGCTGGCGCAGAATTACATAACTGTTATTACCGATGTACGCACTGCTTATGAAAACTACGTTTCCAGTGTGGAACAGGCGAAATTATCCAGGGAGATTTGCGAACTCAGTTTTCAGACCCGGCAGCTGGTGGAAAATGAATACAATGCCGGTACCGCGCTGGTCACCCGGGTAAATGAGGCGGAAACGTATCTGATTGAGGCTCAGAATAATCTGGCTACCGCCATAATCAATATTGAAAACGCCAAAGCCCAGCTGGATGCCGCGGTGTATTCCGAACAGAACATAGTAAATAAGCAACCCAACCGGGAAATATAAAAAATGAAAAAAATCATCAAGTATCTTTTTATTGCTGTTATTATCGCTGCGGTGCTTTACCTGGCATACTGGTTTCTGACCCGGGATAAAAAGGAGGAAAAAACGGTATTCCGGACGGAAAATGTTACCGTGGGCGACGTTGCACGCACTATCTCCGCCACCGGAACGGTCGAGCCGGAGGAACTGGTCAACGTAGGTGCCCAGGTGAACGGCAAAATTATGAGTTTCGGCAAAGATAATGACGGGAAAACGGTTGATTTCGGCTCCAAGGTATCTGCCGGCATGGTACTGGCGCAGATCGACGATGTGACTTACAAAGCTGAACTCCAGCAGGCTGAGGCGGAAAAAGCCCAGGCTCTGGCATCGATTGCCAGCGCGGAAGCGGCAATAAAGGAGGCCGAAGCCAATGAAGTGCTGGCAAAACATAATTACGACCGGGCGGAAATATTGCTCAAGCAGAAATCCATGACCCAGAGTGATTACGACTCCTATCAGGCGGAATACCTTACCGCCATAGCCAGGGTGGCCAAAGCCAAGGCATCTCTGGCACAGGCCAATGCATCGCTGCAGGTGGCGGAAGCCGCGTTGATCAAGGCAAAGCGAAATCTGGAATATTGTGTAATAACTTCTCCGGTGGACGGTATCATTATCGACCGGCGGGTAAGTGTCGGGCAGACCGTGGTGTCCAATCAGACTGCTTCAAGCATTTTCCTGGTGGCCAAGGATTTCTCCAAAATGCAGGTCTGGGCTTCGGTAAACGAAGCGGATATCGGTGCGGTGAAGGATGGCATGGAGGTGGAATTTTCCTGCGATGCGTTCCCCGGAGAAACATTTAACGGGGTGGTTTTCCGCAAGAGGCTGAATGCCACGCTCTCTTCCAATGTGGTAACTTACATCGTTGAAATCAATGCCGACAACAGCAAGAAAAAACTGCTGCCCTATCTTACTGCCAACGTCCGTTTCATCCGGGCCAGGGAAAAAGATGCCCTCTGCATTTCCAATTCTGCGCTGCGCTTCAGGCCCGGAGCAGAATATATTGATCCGGCGTTCCCGGTGCCGGAGACCGGGCGCGGCGAAGCGGTCATATATAAAATATCCGAAAACGGCAAATTGCGTCCGGTTAAAGTCAAGGTGCTGCTGAGTTCCGGCGTGACCGTGGCGGTGGCTCCGGCAGAGGGCGAAGATTTGGAAGAAGGCGATAAAATTGTCAACTCCGTAGAGAAAGTTACAGAAGAAGAACCGGAAGAAGAGGCCACCGGCAACTTCCTGACCGGCAATATGCCGAAACGTTCCGGACGCGGCAGTGCCGGCAGACGGGAAAGGCTGGAACAGCGTCAGCAGCAGTCCGGCGGACAGCAAACTTCAACCGCGGTGGGCAAATGACTCCGTTAATAGAACTTAAAGATATTTACAAAACCTATTTTTTAGGTGAAATCGATGTTCCGGTGCTGAAGGGTATTTCCATATCCATTCAGCGCGGGGAATATGTTGCGCTGATGGGTTCTTCCGGTTCGGGAAAGAGTACCCTGATGAATATTTTAGGCTGTCTTGACCGCCCGACTTCGGGGGACTACTTCTTTGAAAACGAGGAGGTGGGCCGGGCTTCAGGGGACCGCCGGGCCCAGATAAGGAACACTAAAATCGGCTTTGTGTTTCAGAACTTCAATCTGCTGGCCAGAACCAGTGCGCTGGACAATGTTATTATGCCGCTTACCTACACGGCGCAGCATCTTTCTGATGCCGAGTGCCGCAGACGGGGCATGGCGGCATTGGAACAGGTCGGTATTGCCGACCGTTACCGGCATTATCCCTCCCAGCTGTCCGGCGGTCAGCAGCAGCGGGTGGCAATTGCCCGGGCACTGATCAACCGCCCGCCGGTGATTTTCGCGGATGAACCCACCGGAAATCTGGATTCGCATACCAGCGTGGAGGTAATGGATATGTTCAGCAAGCTCAACGAGGAGGGCATGACGGTAATACTGGTAACTCACTCCAACGAAATCGCTTCCTGTGCCAAACGCTCAATACACATGAGCGACGGCCTGGTGGTCTCCGGCGAATTCAAGGAAGAGAAGCCTTTGACGGCAAAACGTGCCGGGGAGGATAAAAAATGAAGACTTTTTCAGCTTTCACCACTTCTCTGGTTTCACTGCGGCGCAATATTGTCCGGACGGTGCTGACCATGCTCGGCATCGTTATCGGTATTGCCGCGGTAATCAGTATGATGGAACTGGGTTCCGGATCGCGTACTTCGCTGCGTAAATCCATTGAAAAAATGGGAGCCAATTCAATTATGATCATGCCGGGATGGATGATGATGCCGGGCGGAGCCAGACAGGCTACCGGTACTGCGGTATCGCTGATTCCGGCGGATGCGGAGGCGATCGGAGAAAATTGTCCCAGTGTGGCACTTTATTCTCCGGTGGTAAGAGGCAGTGCCATTCAGATTATTTTCGGCAATGTCAACTGGGAACCGGCAAACCTGTACGGTGTTGCTCCAGCCTATCTGAAAATAAGAAACTGGCAGATCGGTGAAGGCCGGGAATTCACCGATGCAGAAGTAGCTTCCAATGCCCGGGTCTGCCTGGTGGGCTCGACGATTGTCCGTGAGGTATTCGGCGGCAATTCCCCCATCGGCTGCGAACTCCGGATCGGGGAGGTGGCCTTTGAGGTTATCGGCGTACTCAAGACCAAGGGAGCAAATATGATGGGTATGGATGAAGACGATGTGGTTTTAACCCCCTGGACTACACTGCGTATGCGGGTGACCGGATTGAAGACCGGCACTGCCACCAATACATCCAGTACGGTATCCAATTATCCGGGCGACCGTTTTGCGGTAAGCGGGGTGGCTCTTTATCCGGAGCAGAGCAGTTCGGTGACCGATGACAATCTTTTTTATCCGAGGTTTACCCAGATCAACCAGATTGTAGTGGCGGCGGAGAGTGCGGAGCTGACGGATCAGGCGGTAAAGGAGGTTACTGCTCTGCTGCGTGAACGGCACCGTTTGAAACCGGAACAGGATGATGACTTCCGGATTCGCAACTCTGCTGAATTTATGTCCATGCTGGATCAGACTTCACAGCTGATGACCAATCTGCTGCTTGGGGTGGCCCTGATTTCGCTGGTGGTTGGCGGGGTAGGCATTATGAATATTATGCTTATATCGGTAACGGAAAGAACCCGTGAAATCGGATTGCGCATGGCAGTAGGAGCGCGTTCAAGGGATATTCTGAAGCAGTTTCTGATTGAGGCGGTAACACTTTGTGTTTCCGGCGGCATCATCGGCATTATTGTCGGACGTGCCATATCTTACGGTATTGAACACTACGCCAAATGGCCGGTGGAAAGCAGTCCGGAGGCAGTAATCGCCGCGGTACTGGTATCTGCCGGAGTGGGTATTGTATTCGGTTTTTATCCGGCATGGAAAGCGTCCCGGCTGGATCCGATTGAGGCATTGCGGTACGAGTAATGCCATGGGATAAACGGCGGGGGAAATACATGACCGGCGGGGTGGAGATTTCCCGCTCCGCCGGATAACTTCCGTTAGATAAATGAAAAAAGAGAAAGTCCATTTCAAATGGATTTTCTCTTTTTTATTTCTGTTACTATATATATGATCCGGGGGGAATTATTTTAAATTTATATTTCCGCCGGATTTCATGGTAAGCAAATTTATTTCTGCCTGACGTGTTCGAGAGATTGCAGAACCAGTTTGGACGGCGGTATGCCGCCGTCGCGGTTGCGGTAACGGGGAACCAGACGGAATGACAAGCGCAGCAGGGAATTGGCATATTCCATTTTTAACGGCATTGAAATTACTGTGCTTTCAGTATTTTCTGCCGGTATTCTGGCCAGCACGGCTCCGGAGCAGAGCAATTCCAGATCGCTGTGGGGCATGGGAAATGATCTTAAAGTGAAACTGAGTTGATCACCTTCGGATACTTCACCTATTCTGACGCTGAAGTTGGTGTTTTCGGTAATGGCAATTCCGTCATGCCGCGGCATCGAATGGGGAAATGGCGGCAGCTGCACCTGGGGATATTCCTCCAATGGCCGGAAAATCACTTTTTCTCCGGGCTGAAGCGGACGGGGTATGGAATCCGGTCGCTGCCAGGCAAAAGACATTTTTCCGCCGCGGACAACAATAAACTGTGGTATGACGGTATTGCGGCGGATTTTGCCGTCCTCTCTGATGGCATTGGCAAATTCCTCATAAACGGCGGCTTTATAAATTCCATCCGGTACGTCAATAGGGGGAGACACATAATGATCCAGTTCAATTTTCTCCTCCTCTGCCTCATATTTCTTCCACAGTTCATTCAAGTTGATTTCCGCCCGGCAGCAGTATTTTTCCCCGTCGCATTTTTCCAGAAAGAATTCTGCTTTTACAGTTTTTCCCAGCATATCCGGCCCGGCGAGCTTCAATTTTTTCCCGGAAAAGAAGTAGTACTTGTAACTCCATTCCATATCCGCTTCGGGAATTTTATCTGCGGGAACCCACTTTGCCGCACTCAGCTCCAGCTGTTCCGGCGTGGGCCGTACGGAACCGTCGGAGATAATCGGATCGCGGTCGAACAGAGAAGAAAAATTCCGGTTTGCCCCGCTCTCTTTTACCACCGTTGAAGCAATGTCAGTCAGTTGACATGGAATGGAATTGAAAAAGAGTTTTTCCCGGTGTTCGCCGGGGCGTTTAACCAGAGCGATAACTTCAGGGGAATATTTTTCCGTATGGTCGCCGGCTATGACGATAAGTGATTCATCATAAAGATTTTCCTGTTTGAGTTTTTTCAGCAGCAGACTGACAATCTTCCAGGCTCCGCGCAGCTGCCGGGCGGGATTGGTATCCGGAGTTTCCTGCATATTTTCGTCAATGCTCATAGGTTGGTGCAAGCCATTTATATGCAGATATTTGAATACATTGTCCGCATCTCCGGTCCTGAAGTCATTTTTCAGCATGTCGTAGAAGCGTATATCGTGATTTTCCTGTCTGCCGGTGATAACCACTCCATCCTGAGGCGTAACGAATGGATCAATCGCTTTCAAATAGCGGTCCAGCAGAAAGGGGCGCAGAAAAAACGGTATCATCCGGTAAACGCTGATATCGACAATTTTCATCACCGATGAACTTTTTGCTGCCAGATTTATTTCCACTGAGTTGTCGATAATGTCAGGGTGGTAACAAATGGTCTGCAGAATAAAGGGATATCCCTCCACCCGATACCCTGCCCGCCGCAGCTGGACGAAAATTGATCTTTCTGCCCGGCAGGAGGAATTGAGATATTCCGCGTGTTCCCGGGGATCGTCGGCGCGGTAATCGTGGGGGAAAACCACCCCGGTCAACATGCCGGGCACCGCGTATTTGGTTGCCGGAGTGGTACTGACAATACGGTCAAATGCGCTGAAGTCCTTAAGTTCTTCTGCCAGGACGGGGTCGGCAGCGATGACCTCTTTAAATCTTTTTTCGCCCAGTGCGTCAACCAGCAGGACGATGACGTTCCGTTTTTTCCCGAAGGTGAATTTATCTTTTTCCTCAATGGTGTATTCGGTAAAGTCGTAATCCGGCGGTTCGGCGATGAAAATAGGATAAAACATCCCGGCGAGACGGGCGGCAAATATTATGAAAGTAAGTTTCACAATGTGCCGGAAACAGAAGTCCCGGAATACCACCGCCAACACCGGAATCGCCAGCAGTGCCGAGGCATGAAGCACTACTGACGGGATGAAAGAAAGGTCTTTGTAAACATCCCCCGGCGGCACATCGGGGAAGATGTCGCACCACAGGATGTACTGCAGAAGAATGGAAATTGCAGTTCCCAGAAATATCACTGTGGCAAGCCGGTAGATTTTTTCCCGTTTCCGCACCAGAAAAAGCGGCAGAAAACTGATAAAAAACACAGCAGAAAATCCGAGTGCAAAAAATTCCCCTGCCGTTTTGCCGCTCAAGGTGAATTCACTCCGGTTGTTAAAAAATATTTCCAATCCGGGCGTGGTTACTGCCAGAGCGATGGCGAAAGCCCCGCAAAGTGCAGGAATAATATTTTTCCAGCCCCAAAATTTTTTATCATCTTTCATACGTCAAATCTGTTCACAAAATAATACATTACCTGAGATTTATTTCCCGGCCCTTATCAACAGCCGGAGCGAGTCTTTAACCGGCATTATTTCCACTTTGCCGAAAGTTTTTTCCAGTGCGGCGCAAAATTTATCTGCCTGCCAGTCAACAATTTCTCCCGGTCGTCTGGAACGCAGCAGTCTTTTTACCTGTCCATCGTTTTCCGGGACGAATTCAATCAGCGCGCGGGGTGCGGCGGCACGGAAAAATTCAGCGATTGCCGTCAGCGGCCAGTTTCCGGATATATGCAGATGATGTGTCAGTGCCAGCCCGAGGGCGGCATCGGAAACGGAACGCTCAGAGAATGGACGCCGTTCCCGGTTGAAAAGGCCGCAGCCGGGGGATGGATTATTCAGATCCTGGAGCAATGGATAAATATTTTTACCGCTGCCGGACAATTTCCGGTAATGCATCTCCACCGCGCCGTGGTCGGAGTCCGGGGAAATCACAGTGCTGGCGCAATCGGCGGCAATTTGCGAAAATTCCCCTGAATTTGCCCCGAAATCAACAATTTTATCCGCTCCGCTTTCCCGGCAGAAGTTGTAAACCAGTTCTTTTTTGTGTTCAAAGGCAATGGGGGTGTAGTTGTTGTCAATATAGTAATCAGCCCATTGACTTTTTTTCTCCGGCAGACGAAGTGATTCCACCAGATTCCGGAGCGACAGAATAAGGTTCTGCCGGCTTTTTTTGCTTACCGGCAGGGCTTTGCCGCCGGAGCCGGAGTAAGATGGTCCGGAAGTATCGGAATAACGTTTTTCAAATTTGCCGTGAGCCCAGACATGGAGCAGAACGCCGGGGGAGAAAAACGCCCGGCGCGGCAGAATCCCGGTAATCAGTTCCAACGGCATGCCGCCAAGATCATTGCGCAGAAAAGCCGCTCCGCATCTGACATCAACATATTTCATACACAGCAACGGGCCGAGAAAGTGCATGACAAACTGCCGGTATGCCCGCCAGGCTTCGTTTTCGCGGTAAATTTCAAATGAGCCGTGATCAACAAAGACCGGCCTGGATTGGCAAAAGGTGATGTTAAATGCGCTGGCATCTTTAAGCGAAAGATTTTTTTCCAGTGCGGCAAGTTCGATATCCAGCGTCAGCAGAGCCGCATCGCGCCATTGGGAAAAACACCACTCGTAGGGGTAACTCCAGAAAGGAATTTTCTCCAGCCGGAGCAGTTTACGGTTCTGATTGCTTTCTGTGATTTCAAAATCTGTCAGTTTTCCCTGCCGGATCAAATCCCGGTCAAGTCCGCTGGCAGTAAAGGCATCAAAATCCGCCATTCCAGCCGGATTGATCTGGCGGAACACCTCCCCGCCGTGCTGGAAAACCACCCCTGCCGGATCCCGGAATGAGGCCGGATCCTGAATTGTATCTGAATTTTCCGGCTTGGCGGAGCAACCGCCATCCTGAACTGTTATTCTGCAATCAGTCTGGGCGGAAAAACCATTGATTTTATTTTTGCCGTTTCCGGCCTCCGGCTGACAATCCGCCGTCAATTTCTGTTCAATTCCGGTCATGGTTACGGCGATGCAAAATCCTGGTTGAAACCCAATTGCGGATTTGCCGGAAGAACACCGCCACTGCGATTACTCCCGCCGCCGCCGCCTGAAAAAGAATACTTCCCACTCCGGGGTCAATATAAAAAAACATATCACCTGCTCCAGTTTGTTTTTATTACCGGACCATACTTTGGATACAGAAGCACTTTTGACATGCGTCTCAAAGTATTTCCTTTCCCCCCTCTTTATTCAACGAAGAAAGGCATGAATTTATTGTGTTCAAACAATAAATCACGCCTGAAAAGTTAAAAAAAATATTGTCCGCCTGTATTTAAAGCGGTTTTACCGCCGGAATTATGCCGGTAAAACCGCTTTTCCTTCTCCTGTCCTGCGGGCGGGGAAACGGCAATTTTTCTTCCCCGCTCCCCTTTTATTCTACTGCAATCCGGATGCCGGGGTAAACCGCAGCCCGATTGTGTTGTCATTGTATCTTACAGATGGTTAAGCACCAGTACGGTCAAAAGTTTTTCAAACGATATACCTGCCGCCGCCGCCGATTTCGGCACCAGACTGGTTGCAGTGGAGCCTGGAATGGTATTCCCCTCCAGTGCCATCGGAATGCCGTTGCTGTCAACAATAAAGTCCACCCGGAGAATATCTTTTGCGTTTCCGGCCCGGAAAAATTCCAGTGCATATTCTGCCGCCATTTTTTCTGTTTCCGGAGTCAGTGACCTGGCGGGGCAGAAATAACAGGTTTTCCCGTCATGGTAAACGTATTTTGCATCATAGGTGTAGAAGCCGTGAGGAGGTGCGATTTCCACTGCGGGCAGGGCAGTTCCGTTCCATACCGGAACGGTGATTTCAATGCCGGAGATGAATTCCTCCGCCAGAATTTCATTGCTGTATTTGAATTCTCCGGCAATGGCTTTCGGCCAGTCTTCCGCCCGTTCCACCTTGATTACACCTACTGAAGAACCCTCTCCCGGAGCTTTAAGCACGATCGGGAAATTCAAATTCTCCGGTATTCCGGGGCATTCCGGAGTAATTACCGTCCATTTTGCAGTTGGAATACGGTTGGCATCCATTCCGCGTTTTGAGGCAATTTTATCCATAAAAAAGCGGCTTGCACTGCTTCCGCTGCCGACGAACTTTATTCCGGCGTCTTCCAGGACTTTCTGAATTCTGCCGTCTTCTCCGAATCCGCCGTGGAGCATGATGTAAACCACATCGCAACTGCGCATTTTTTCTGATACGGCGCAGGTTTTCACATCCTCGGTATCCACGTTGAATCCGGCATTGTAAAGCGCATTTGCCACCGCCGCTCCGGAACGGAGTGAAACCTCTCTTTCACTGCTTACGCCACCCATTGCCACCAGAACTTTGGGGCGGCAGATATCCTGATCGAGTTTTTTTTCTGTTGCCGGGTTGGCGAATTTTACTTCCGGACGCAAAATAAAACCGGTATTCTCCCGTACCCGGGAAATAATTTTTTTAAGCAGTGAAATATATTCTTCCTCGCTTGCCGTACCGCGGTTGAGAATATAATTGGCGTGAATTTCGCTTACGGTTAAATCCCCGCATACACTCCCTTTCAGACCGGCTTCATCAATCAGTTTCCCTGCCGGCTCCAATGCGGAAACGTTCCGGAAAGCGCATCCTGCGCTGCGTCCTTTGGGTTCACTTTTCCGCCGCCGCTCGATTTCGCCGGAAATATTGTCTTTTTCATTTTCTCCGGCGGGGGGCAGTTTCAGATCGGCATCGGTTATCAGCAGCTCTTCGGGCAGTGAATTGCCGCGGTATCTCCACTGGATGGCTTCTCCGGCAAATTCTTTCAGTGAACCGTCCGGCATGAAACCCCGTACCCGGGCGACCAGCTGACCGATTTCCGTTCCGTTTGCTCCGGCATTCATTTTCAATGCTCCGCCGAGGGTGCCGGGAATACCTGCCAGCGGTGCGAGTCCGCCGAAACCGTTTGCCGCCGCTCTGCGGGCCAGTTCAGCCAGTTTTGTTCCGCATCCTGCCCGGAGGGTTTTCCCGTCCGGCAGACATTCGATGGCGGAAAAATCGCTGCCGGCCAGCCGGATAACCAGAAAATTTACCGGTGCATCACAGCCGCAGATATTGGTGCCGCCGCCGAGGATAAAACGGGGAATATTTTCATGATGGCAGTATTCAAGCAGTTCAGCAAGTTCTTTTTCTGAAGTCACATCGCACAGCAACGGCACCGGCGCGCTTCCGACACCGAGACTGGTTATTTCACGCCATGGCACTTCAAAACGCCAGTTAAAATCAGGAAACCGTGCGGTTAATTTCCGCTCCAACATTTTTATTCTGCTCCGCTTTTACAATTAATTGAAAAAATCCGCCATCCGGAACGGATGATTTTTTCCGTTTCCGGAAGCAATTTGAAAATATTCCTGCTGCACTCCGTTCTCAATCGGGATCATCCACCAGCTGACCGTCGGTCAATTTGCGGAAAAAGCAGCTCCGGTTTCCGGTGTGGCAGGCGGCTCCGCCGATCTGTTCAACTTTAAAAAGCACGCAATCAAGATCGCAGTCCAGCCGGATCTCCTTTATTTTCTGCAGATTGCCGCTGGTTTCCCCCTTTCTCCAGCGGCACTGGCGGGAACGGGAAAAATAGGTGGCATAACCGCTCTGCACGCTTTCCAGCCATGCATCGCGGTTCAGGTAGGCCTGCATAAGCACTTCGCCGGTCTGATAATCCTGAACGATTGCCGGAATCAGCGGCATCTTTTTGAAATCAGGTTCAGCGATCTGCTTTTCAATTTTATTTTCTTCCGGATTCATGCTCTATATTCCCGGTTACTCGTTTCTGCCGCAGCATTTTTTATATTTTTTGCCGCTGCCGCAGGGGCAGAGATCATTGCGTCCGATTTTGGCCTCTGTTCTGCGGTAGGTCACCTGGATATGAGGTACAGTTTCCTCCGGTTCATGCATGATTTCACCATCGACGGTATAACTTACATTATCTTCCCGGGGAACAGCCGCTTCAGTGGAGATGGCGGAAAGTACTTCCGGATCATCCAGATTGGCATGGAGCAATTCCTGCGGCAGTGAAGCCAGGAATTCCTCAAAATCCATCATCCGGCTCAAGGTGGCGCGGAAAAGATTTGAGGTTATATCGCGATATATCCGGTCCATCAGATCCTTGAAAATATTGTAAGCCTCATGCTTGTACTCCACCAGCGGATCCCGCTGGGCGTACGCCCGCAGTGAAATACTTGAACGCAGGTTATCCATGGCATACAGATGTTCCTGCCAGAGCTTGTCAATGGAGTTAAGCACTGTATGTCTGGCCAGATACTCTTTCTGTTCATCATCCAGATGGGAATTGGCTTTGTTGTAGCCCTCCTCAATCCGGTCAATCACCTGGAGCGTCAGGGCTTTGGCGTCAACGAGACGGCCGTCTTTCATGCCGGCAGTGAAGTCGGATTCCTTGAAGTTCAGCGGTGTTACGTTATTGAGGAAACGGCAGAAACGTGCCGCCTGGAAAATTTCATCATTGGAATCTTTCTTGCCGGAAGAACCGATAGCGGCGACTTCCGCCTCCTGCATAACCACCTGTTCAATAATCCCGAAAAGCACATCAAGCGGTTTATCTGACAGCAAAGCGTCTTTGCGCAATGAATAAATAATTTCCCGCTGTTTATTCATCACATCATCATATTCGAGCGTGCGCTTGCGGATGCCGAAATGGTGCTGCTCCACCCGTTTCTGGGCGGTTTCGATGGAACGGTTCAGCCAGGGATGCTGGAGTTCCTCATCATCCTGCAGACCGAACTTGTCAAAAATTTTGATAATCCGGTCTGAGCCGAAAAGCCGCATCAGATTGTCTTCCAGTGAAACATAGAACTTGGAACTGCCGGGATCGCCCTGCCGGGAACAGCGTCCTCTCAGCTGACGGTCGATACGACGCGAATCGTGCCGGCTGCTGCCGATAACATGCAGCCCGCCCAGTTCCGCCACTCCGGCACCCAGCTTAATATCGGTACCGCGTCCTGCCATATTGGTTGCCACGGTAACCGCTCCCGGCTGTCCGGCCATGGCAACGATTTCGGCTTCGCGCTGGTGATTTTTGGCGTTAAGCACGTTGTGCGGAATACCCCTGCGTTTCAGCATGCGGGAAAGAATTTCCGAATCTTCCACGGAAATGGTGCCCAGCAGTACCGGCTGCTGTTTTTCATGCCGCCGTTCCACCTCTTTGATTATGGCATTGAATTTCTCCCGTTTAGTTTTGAATATGGAGTCATTCTCATCCTTGCGTATGCAGGGTTTATTGGTGGGTATGACGATAACATCAAGTTTGTAGATCTGATGAAATTCACCCCGTTCCGTCTCTGCTGTACCGGTCATGCCGGCAAGTTTTTCATACATCCGGAAGTAATTCTGGATGGTAATGGTGGCCATGGTCTGGGTTTCCGGCTCAATTTCGACCTTTTCCTTGGCTTCAAGAGCCTGATGAAGACCGTCGGAGAAGCGGCGTCCGGGCATCAGACGGCCGGTGTGTTCGTCAACGATCATGACTTTGCCGTTCTGAACTACATAGTGGACATCCTTTTCGAACAGGCAGTAAGCCTTGAGCAGCTGGGACAAATCATGCAGATGCTCGCTTTTTTCCTTGTAATGTTCCTGAAGTTCGGTCAATTTTTTCTGCCGTTCTT
>CASECL010000065.1 GCA_949286445.1 uncultured bacterium
CTGAAAAAATTATTTTATGACTTTTTCTTTAGCGTAAAACATTTTTATTTCCGGACATACTGCAAAAAAATCGAGATTGAAATAGAGCAAAAATAAATTTATTTCAAACAAGTTTTTTCAAAAAAATCACAGGTAATTTCATCCCCCAAACGCATGGCAATCCCGGTTATTACCAGCCCGGGAATTGAACTTACCGGAGCCAGTCCCCGGGAGGTTTTCCAAAAAGGCAGACTCCTGTTTGAATATATCAGCAAACTGCCTGAATTTGTCCCTGCCGATGCCCGGCTTAACTTTATGGACTTGTCAATTGAAGCGGAGGCTTTCGGCAGTGAAATAATTTTTTTCCTATTATGAAAATCCCACCGCCTCCAACCGTCTGCTTTCAGACGAAGGTTGAAATTGACGTTCTTACTATCCCCGCTGCCAGAAGAAAAAATGACTTTTATTCAGCGTACTTCCGTCAGTTTTCCGGTTTCAAGTCCGGAAATAAAACAGCGTTTTTCCAGGCTTTCCAGAAATAAATCCTCAATATTTTTTACTGCCCGTACTTCACTGCCGTCAGTATAAGGAGCAAGGAATGTATCCTGCTCCGGAATATCCTTGATTTTAAAATTGCGGAAAGCATTTTCCACCACCCAGGTATGATTGCGTGCCATGTCCAGCGTTTCAACCACACTTTTGCCGTCACCACGCAAATGATTGTACAGGGCATCAAAAAGTTCCACCCGCAAAATGCTGTATTCCGGAAATATCACTGTCTCAATGACTTTTCCATTCCGGTCTGTCAGTTCACAGCGTTCATTGGAAAAAGTTATTGAACCATTTTCTCCGGCAATCCGGATTTCCGGATTAACCCGTTTTGAACAGCAGTGCACCACATAATAATACAGTTTTGCTCCGTTTTCCACCTCGATTTCAAGCTGGGCGGCATCAAAATTTTCTATCTTGTTTGCCCGGTAAAGCTCAGCATTCAAAGCCACCGGCTTTGCGCTGGCATATTTATCCGGTGAAGCAAAATACAACATCAAATTAAGATAGTGCGCCAAAGCGTTATTGATTGGAGAATCCAGTATCATGCGTCCGTTGTGAATAATTTTGCCCGTCCAGTCGTTGCGGTGATAGTAGCGCAGTGAACGCGGCCAGAAAGCGTAACAGCTAAGCTCTTTAACTTTTCCGATTCTGCCGTCAGCGATATATTTCTTCACCCGGGCGGCATTGGCGGAATACACATGCTGGAAGCCGACAAAAACAGATTTTCCACTCTTCTCTGCCGCTGCGCGCATGGCATCCACATCCGCCAGACATCCGGCGGCGGGCTTTTCCACCAGCACATTGGCTCCGACTTCAAGGGCGGCAATGGTCATTTCCGCATGGAAACCTATTCCGGTGGGAATACAGCACAGATCAATGTTTCCGGCATATTTTCCGAGCATCTCCCGGTAATCAGTAAATACTTCACAGCCAATCTCCCGCAAATGACGGTATCTTTCTGCCGCATCAGGATTGGTTTTTTCATTGATGACCGTGGCGGCAATAATCTCCGCCCGGCCGTTGGCGCGCTCACGCATCAGATCCCGGTAATGGCTTTCACCAAAACCGGTAACTCCGATCAGTGCGGCGCGGTAAACAGAATTTTTTTTCATTTTTCCGCCGTTTTCAAATATTTTAATATTTTTTGTATTGCGTAAACCGAATCATTCAGCGGATCCGGAGTCTTTTCCATAAAGTCCCACAGTTTGTGGGTGGACAGGAAAAGATCCGCCACCGGATCGCCGATCTGAAAAAAACCATGCTTTTTCTGCACGTTCCACAGGGCGTTGAACCCGATGTAACGGTAGTCAAATTCCTCCCGGTCCGGCCGGGAAAAAAGATAATCCATCAGTGCAATGTAACTTGCCGGACTCTTCTCCCGGCGGTAAATTCCCACCAGACGGTAAAATTCAGCATAATCCGGCCGGTCATTCTCTTCAGCCGGGGTCAGCGACCAGTCTTTTTTCAAATCCCACATCGCCCGGGAAACCTGGTTCAACACCGGAAGCATTCCGTTTATTCCGGGTTCAAACGCCTCATACACCACCCCGTCGATCCCCAGGGTGGCAAAATCCCGCAAATCCTGCAGATAAACTTTGAGATTAAAGGTCGGCACCCCGTACATGCACTGCATCATGAAGTTTTCAAACACATAGAGTTTACCGGGGTAAGCCTCCCGCCAATCCCGCAGCCGGTCATATAAGTAGGTATTGCAGGAACACCCCGCCGCTCTTTTGTCCACCGTCGCCATCAGCCCGGGTTCACGGGAAACACTCTTCCCTTCCGGGTCCTTCAAACTGAATTCCCGATCCCGGGGATGGGTGTCAAACATGATTTTATCCAGTTTTTTCACCCGGTTCAGATCACCGGGCAGATGGTAACGCAGATAATAAAGCAGCAGTTCCCGCCTGCGGTCAGAAGCGGCATCAAAAAAATCATTGAACAATACCTCACACTGCGCCACCGGATCCAGTTTGACACATTTCCCGCAACGGCAGTAGTCAAAGTCATCACTGGTGGCAAACATCATGTCATCCAGTTCCGGGTGTTCCGCCAGATATTCAACCAGCCCCCGGCGGTAACGCGCCAGACCTTCCGGATTGGAAACGCACAGCCGGTCGGCGCATTCCAGTTTATCGCCTTTGGGGATGATTGAACCATCCTCACGCCGGGCAAAGTCCTCCCGGATATTGTATTTGCAGAAGGCTAAATTGTAATAAGTGTAGAAAACCTGTTCAATACCGCGTTTGGCGCACTCTTCCTCTATCAGTTTCCGGTTTTTCCAATAACCGTACTGGGTATGGATTATTATGGTATTGAAACGCCACCGGCCGCAGCGGTCAATAAATTTTTTCAACTGCTCCGGAGTATGCCGGGAAAGGCTTTCACAGGGATTTACGCCCCGGATGGAAAATTCCGGGTTCCCCTCCCCGCAGACACCGCCTTTTTCCAGGAAATCATATACTCCGTACAGCACGCCGCGGGCATTTCCGGCCCTGATCTGCAGCGTTTTGCCATCCCCGGAGAGACGGCGGATAAAGCCGTCGCTTCCGGCATCTCCGGAACGCCGGAAATCAATTTTCTTATCCGTCAGACTCCCGGCAAACGCCAATATTTTTTCTTCATTCAACGCCATTTCAATAGTATCCTTCTCCGCTGTATTCCCCCAGTCCCTGCCGGATCAATCCCCGCAGCAGTCCGGCCACTTCGCGGACATGTTCCTCAAAGTTCCCCTCCTGTCCGCGGAACAATCTTTCCAGCAGCCGCTCGGTTACCGGCAGTAATCCGGGAAAACCGTCAATATAGTTGCCCCGGGCACTGGGCAATGCCTCAAAAAATGCCGCATCACGTTTATCATCAAAGGATTTGCCATTTATTCCGCCCCCCCCGGTCACCGGGAACCCGTAGTGATGCTTGAAATACATCCGCTGAAATGACGGCGACAGTGCCTCTTTGAGAAAACGCCTGGCCACATCCTGCGGACATTCCCGTCGGATGCGCAGCACCTCCAGTGCCTGGGTGGAATAATCACAGCCTTCTTTGATCACCGGCAGCGTCACCACTCCGTAATCATCAAAACCATGTTCCTGGAATAACTCAATATTAACCCGGTTCCCGACAAAGAAAACCGCTTCATTTTCAATGAATTTTTCTCTGAATTCATTGAACGTCACCGGACTGCCGTCAGCAGGAATATTCAATTTATCCCTCAATTCGCGCCAGAGTTTCAATCCCCGCATCGCTTCCGGGTGGTCCAGATGAACCGGATCAGCTTTATCCGCCGGATCAAATATTCTCCCCCCTGAACGCATCACCATAAATACCCATAAATTCAGGGGATCACCGTAATTGAAACGCAAATACCCCGGCATCGAATCCGGCAGACGGTCAAGCATATTCACAAAATCCGCCCAGGTCCAGTTGTTTTCAGGAAACGCTATCTTATTATCCCGCAAAATCCTGCGGTTGTAAAACATCAGCCGCGGCGATACCGTCAACGGCACACCATGCACCTTTCCGCCGAGCGTGAACGGCTTGGCCAGCTCAAAGATCTTTTTCCTCTCCTCCTCCGGCAGAAAATCCAGCAGCGGAGCCAGATCCTGATAGGCCTGCATATTATGCTGTGATCTGACTACACCATGAACTTCAATCATGGCCCGGTTGAAACGGCTGACCGCATAAAACTCCGGTGAAATTTCCCGCAGTCTTTTCCGGTATTCGCCGAACCACTCAAATTGATGGTAATGGGTCAATACCGTATAACGCAGCAGCCGGTCCCGCCAGTTGCGCGCCACAAAAGTTCCGCTCCCGGAGAAAAGCTGAAGCACCCCGGCTGATGAAAGACTGGATAACTCATTCTGTACTGAAAGCAGTGACGTGGACAATTCCTCCGCCAGCTCACGCCCCCCCGGCAGTTTGCTTCCCTCGTCAAATGCGCCGCTTTCCAGTAAATCCAATATCCGGTTTCTTATCAGAACCGTAGCCTTTCCATTTTTTTTCAGCATATATTTCCCCGCTTATGGTAATTTTTCTACTTGCCCCCCCAGGTGGTGTAATCGCCCCAGAAGTATTCCGTTTTATCATCCGGTATCATCGTATCCCGGCAGTAGGTTACATGTCCATCGACAAATCCCACACTCCGGGACAAATCCGGACCGTGACGAAGGTAAGTTACCCTCTCTTCAGGTTTTTTGCAATGGGTTTCATCAATAAATTCACCCTTGGTAGTGGTGTTAAGCTGGGTATCCATCAGCATGGCCCTCCCCGCGGCATTGGTGATGGTGTTGATGCTGACATAAGGCAGAATTGATCCGAAATTATTAGTTTTGGAAGTCATCTCTGAACTCATGTATTTATTGATGGCGTAATGGGAAAACCAATCATCTTTATTTGCCAGCGGAGTACTTTCCCGGGGACAGGTGAAAGGTTTTTTCAGCTGCAGTGTCTGCTGATCCAGAAAGGGATCTTTTCCGGCGATATCGGCTTTCACCCCCACATACGGTGACACCGTGGTCTGCCAGCGGCGCACCGGAAGTTTGCGCCATTTGAAAGGTATCGCGCCGCCGGAATCCCCGGCATAAGCCAGAAAACCGGCAGACAGACTGCGGACATTATTGATACACTGTACATTTTTTGCCCGGTCCCGCGCGCTGGCCAGTGCAGGCAGCAGCATGGATGCGAGAATTCCGATAATGGCGATAACAACCAGAAGCTCGATCAGGGTAAATTGAGTTTTTTTATTCATTTTTCCCTCTTCACGGTTAATAATTATTGACTGCTTCAATACTCCGGACGCGGCCAGAGGTCAAAAGAACCTGACGGCTGATTATCCGGCAGAATCAGTTCCGTGCAGCCGGAAGAAGGTCCGTAAAGCCAGGCTTTCTTGGTGAACATCGTTTTTATCTGCCATATACCGGGCATGGATATATTGATATATCCGGAGCTGGAGAGCGGCAATTCCACCCCGTCCGGGCGCACCACTACTGATTTGAAAGTACCGGAATACCCGGTGGCAGTCTTGATGAAAATGCGTTTGGGCGAAGAAGCATCTGCCACATATTCCCAGATGTAGGGTCCGGAATCATACTTGATCATCCGGACACCAAGGGCATTGGGATCGGAACTGCCTTTGAGCAGGTAAATCAGCTTCACACCCGGCACGCCGTCTTCCGGCCGCACGGTCCAGCGGGCGGCGCGTTCCGGTTCAATTATCGTTATATTAACCCCGTTCCGGGCCGGCACGGTCAATTCAAAATCCAGCACGGCATTGCTGCCGGGGTCCTGTTTTTCCGCCAGAACACGGCCGGAATTATCTGTAATTTTCACGGAATAGGATGAACTTTCACGTCCTTCCGGACCGCGCATGAATTTCAAAGTGATTTTTTCCGGAACTGCCTTTTCAAACTTCAATTTGTATTCCAGTTTTTCCGACACCAGGTAACGGTGGGAGGTCAGGGAAAACTCATTTGCCGGGATTTCGCCCAGATTGAAACGGGCGGCGGCTTTATCCCACAATCCGCTCACCGGACCGTGAGGAATTTTTTCCGGTTCAATACCCAGCAGTCCGGCGGTCGGAGCCTTTCCGGCGCGTTCGGCAAAAGGTAGTTTATATTCCGACAAATCTATTCCGGTAAATCCGGTGCCGGGCTTCGTCCGGAAATCTCCCGCTGCGGCGTTCACCGGCTCAAATTTACCGGAAAATTTGCTGTTTTTGTCGATGGATTCCGGCAGTATTGCCGGACGGGGACAGGTATATAAATTACCATCGCCTTTGTGGTTGGGGATGAAACCTTCCGGAAGCGGCTTAAGCATTTCAGGTGCCACAAAAACATTGTTGAAAGCATGATATCCGGGAGAGCCCTTTACCGGCAGCAGTTTTTCCAGTTCCTTATTATTCCACGACACCTGATTGATGGAGTGATAGCAGATAGCGTAGGGATGTTCAAGATAATTGTGATAAACAAACGCCAGTGACTGCGGTGCCGTGGTTTTGTAAAACCTCACCCCGTCATTGCAGTAACGCATAGTATTGTCAAAGTAGTAAAACGGCCCTACCCCCACCCCTTTAATCCGGGTCCCGCACATCGCCCGGGTAATCAGATTGGAATACCACTTTGCCTTATGCAGATCTCCCCCCGGTTCAAGGGCATCATCCATGCAAAGATCAATCCGGTTGTGATGGATTTTCTGGTCAATATTGTAAACCGCTTTCTGGGGGAAAACAAATTCCCGGTAATATTTTACAATTTCATCCGGTCCGGCATCAGAACCGGAAGTCACGCCGTTCCATACGTTGTAAATATAGTTTCCGCAAACCTCATTTCCCGTGCCGGAATTGATAAACATAACCCCGGTTTTGTCATAGGTGCCGAAATATTTATGCGCCACCCAGACATCCCAGGCCGGTTTGCTGCTGCCGGCCATGGCGTTGAGCGTCATTCCGGCGGGATTCAAGGTTATATCGCAGTTTTCGACTTTGCAGTAATTGGCATTGGTGGAAAAAAGCACATTATCATTGCCGCCGATAAGCAGGCATCTGCGTACAGCGCAATAATCCGCGTCCCGGAAACAGACGTTTGCATCGCCGCCGAAAACAATAAGATCTTCCAGAACTATGTTTTTTCCGGAAAGGGTAATTGCCGGAGCCGGACAGGAGGCCTCTATATTAAGTTTGCTTATATCCGTCTTCTGGTGAAACGACACCAGAACCCGCTTTTCCCCGGGCAGGTAGGTGAACACCCCCCGCAGCACATTACGTCCGGAGCGGCCGACTCCATCGCGGTGAATTTTCTTCAACCCGTCCCCGGCACGCTTCTGAGTGACATTGATCATAAAACGGCCGTCGCAGTGCATGACTTTGGGTTCAAACGGAATTGGCGAACTGAAAGCAAATCCGTATTCCGGTTCCGGCCGCCAATCCGGTTTCCAATCTTGGGAAGCCGTGATCACCGCGCCGTTTTTTCCCCGCAGGGTCAAGCCGTCCCTGGCGATAACAAACGGGCCGCGGTGGGTGCCTCCGTCAATAATGACAGTACTGCCGGAAGCGGCTTTTTCAATAGCTTCACCCAGTGATGAGGCAGTCCCTGAAACACCGTTTTTCCCGGTGATGGTAATGTTCTGATCCGCCACGCAGGCCAGGAAAGTTCCCAGCAGCGCACAAAAAACAATCAGCCGTCTATTCATTTTTCACTTCCTGTTTGTTTATTTATGGAGTCAACCATATTTTTATCCACTACTGACACATGACCTTCCACCCAGCCGTTATCCAGCGAGTTGCTCTGCCGGTTTTTCAAATCCCGGAAAAGCTTCCTCACATCGATAATTCCTCCCACCATAAACCATACCGTGGAAACAACCCCGGCGGCAGAGGCAATAATCAAATTAACCCAGAGAAAATATTTACTCCACCATTCATCAGATAGCGGCCAGATCATCTGCCATACCGCCACGCCGACAAAGGCAATCAGCAGCTGGAACACAATGGAGTAGAAAAATACACTCCAGGCAATGATTTTATCTCCGAGAGTATATTCCGGGGTTATGGTAATAAGTTTTGCATACAGATTGCTCCAGCTCCAGGGGGATTTGAGCTGTTTATGTTCCCCTGCAATGGCGTATTGCCCGCGGTGAAGCATGCGTTCCAGATTGAATGGTTCACGGTAGGTAATGAGCGACACCACAACGTATCCAATCAATCCGCAGAGAATGGCAAGGAAATAGAGTTCGCGGGAATTGAGGGGGAAATTAACCGGATCCATGTGCCAGGCAATGTACGGATAGAACGGCGCGGATATGCCGCGGAAAAAACGGTCCAGCGCACCGACCCAACCCTGTTCCAGCAGCCAGGGATAAACCGTTCCCGCCCAGTTGCGCTGCAGCAAAATTCCGCTGATGGACACTCCGGAGCCGCAAAGCAGCGAAGTCCATGCTCCGGCGGTGGTGCCGAAGCGGCTGTAAAGACCGAAAATCATTACCGGTCCGGAACCGCCCAGCCAGATGGCAGTGGTAATGGTAATAAACATATTTATGTAATCCAGCTGTGCCATAAAAAACGAAGCCAGAAAGAAAAATACCGCCACTGCCACTGCCGACAATCTCAGCATCAGCAGATGTACTTTGGGAGAAAATGGTTTTCCTCTCAACGGCATGACAATATCCTGAATTATGGTTACTGACGAATTGTAAATTCTGGAGTCATCCGTGGAAAGCATCAGCATCGCCATCAGCAGACAGAACACCGCTCCAAGCAGTGGCGGAAACATCGCCCGCATTGCACTGGAGGGCATCATCTGATAATAAAGTGTACGGAATTTGTGATAAGTTTCATTATTTCCACCGGCGGCGTCCAGACCTTTTTTCACTTCGCTGAGAAATCTGGTATCAGCGTTATCGCTCTGGGACGGGGCCGGATCAACTCCGGGATTGCGTTTATAAAGCGGAGCTTCTGCGGCGGCTTTTTTCACTGCGGCAATTTCCGCCGGAGACTCGATTACCTCCTCTGCCACATGGCTGGAGAGTTCGCGGCGTATTTCATGAGCCTCCTGAGAGAAGTCAGCATGGGTCATAAGAGTGATCACCGCCACCGCCAGAAGGGTGCACATTACCTGGGAAAAACCGTTGCGCCACGCACCGAGAATGCCGGACATTTTCTGTTCATGCGGGGTTCGTGCCGCTCCGGTATTGTCGCTGCCGATCCAGCTGCCTTTGTTGATAATACGCCCCAGGAGAAAGACAATGGTGGCAAATAAATTGAAGTCACGCAGTTTGGATACATCAAATGGATTGATGAAACTCTCCCCTGCGGCGCGTTCCATGAGAACAGGGGCTATTTCCCCGGACCAGGAAAATTTAGTCAGCACAAAGACGGTGAAAATAACAAAGATGGGGTAACTGATAATTCCCTGAAAAAAATCGGTGATGATCAATGAAATTTTTCCTCCCGGCCAGATCACCGCCACTGCCATCATAAGAACGATTACCATTAACAGACCAAACGTGGAAACCGGTATTCCAAATACTTCAACAACATGAGGCAGCCCGAGAAAATAGATAAAAAATCTCGCTGCGACCGCCGGTCCGATGGAATTGGTCAGCATCTCAGAAAGCGTCCGCAGCGACGCTGCGAAAATACGGAATGATCTGCTGTAACGCATTTCCCAGAACTGCCCGATGGACAGCGCCCGGGTTTCCCGGAAACGGTAGGTGCAATACCCGGTAAGTGAAGCGATTATTCCGATCGGCACCAGCAGATTGCTCCAGAACGGCATGGCAAAACCGCACCGGTAACGCTCCTCTATCATGGCGATCAGGGTAACCACTCCCAGCGCGGCTTCCAGATCACCCACCGCCAGCACATATCTGCCA
>CASECL010000066.1 GCA_949286445.1 uncultured bacterium
AGCGGACCGGAAAGCAGAGCATTCATCCGGATATCCCGGCAGTTTTCCTCATCAATCAGCCGGAAGTTTTCAAAACTGCCGTCCGGGAGCCGCCGTCCCATTATTCTGCCGCAGAGCATGACCCCGGATGCGCTGCATTCAAAATTGAAGTAATCAATATTTTCAGTATTGCTGAAAGGGGCAAAGAAAAACTCTACGCAGCTGTCTTCACACACCGGCTGATTGTGTCTGCTGTTTTTCAGCCGGATAAAGCGGTCGTTGACCTCAAAGAATACTGCCATGCCTTTGCCGTCGTGAATTGCGCATGCCGTGGTTTCCGGGCGGTGACTGGAACTTTCAGGTCTGAAGCAGTCCAGTTTTACTGCCGCGATACCGTCCCAGGCTTCCGGAGTGAATTCCGGTATTGACGGATATTTTTTTATCAGATAACTTTTCAAAATAATTTTTCTCCGGCCTGATTTTCGCGCTCCTGCTGTTGCGGCCGCGGAATGAACGATGGAGCGGAACAACTCCGATTTACTCTTCAAAGTAAATTATATGCATACAGTTGTCGCAATAGGTAACTTTGCCCTGCCGGGCCTCGTTCAACGTCTGCGGCGTAAGTCTGAGATTGCAGTTTTTGCAAATTCCCCCGGCGGCAGATGCCAGCGGCATGCCCTGACCGCGGGAGAGCAGCTGGTTGTAACGGCTTAAAAGCGTTTTTTCCACGCCTGCGCTCAACTTTTCCCGTTCTGCGGTTTTTTCTTCGATATCCTTTTTTATTTCGACGGCAAATTCATCCAGTTCAGCGATTTCCGCCCGGGTTGAACGCATTGCGCTGTCCACCTCGGTATTTACCGCCTGAACCTTTAATTTTGCCGCCTCCTGTTCGTCATATTTTTCCAGGATTGTACTTTCCAGGTCGCCGATTTTTATTTTCAATGCCGCGATCTGGCTTAACATTGCCTGATATTCAGAATTTTTCTTTACCATGGCGGACTGCTGCTGCAGTTTGGTCACTGCCTGCTGATGCGAAGCGATTTCCGATTCGGCATTCTTGATGGCAAGCTCGATGGATTTCAACTGTTTTGACGCCTCTTCCCTGTCATGCTGAAGCGATTCCAGTTTTTCAGTCAGGCGTTTTCTTTCCGCCGGAAGCAGGGCGAGTCTTTTTTTCAATTCCCGTATTTTAAGATCAACGTTTTGAAGCAGCAGAAGCAATTCGGCCCATTTGGCTGTCATGTGTCATCTCCATGGTGATAAAATTATTATATTCTCCGGTTATCTTACACCGAAAAATACCTTTTGTCAAGTTGCAAAATCAATTTATGCAGTATATATTATGCAGTACGCATTTAATCATTACCCGAAAAGGAATTGTCATGAGCGGAAAAGTAAGAAGCGATCTTTACAAGGCGGCCGGAGTTGATATTGACCTGGCAACTGATTTACTCAATAATGTCAAACGCAAATTCGCCCTCACCAGGCGGCCGGAAATGCTGTCGCCGATCGGCGGATTCGGCGGACTTTTTCAAATAGATTTGTCGAAATACAAGGAGCCGGTAATGGTTTCCAGTATCGACGGAGTCGGCACCAAGCTGATGATAGCTATGATGATGGAAAAATACGATACTGTGGGCCATGATATTGTAAATCACTGTGTCAACGATATTTCAGTACAGGGAGCTGAACCGGTGTACTTTCTGGATTACATCGGCATCGGCAAGCTGAGAAGCCCGCTGTATGAAGAGGTTCTCGGCGGTATTGCCGACGCCTGCCGCGCGGTTGACTGCGCGGTGCTCGGCGGTGAAACCGCGGAAATGCCCGGCATGTACGGCAATGACTTTGACCTGGTGGGCGTCATCACCGGAATTGTGGAAAAATCCAAACTTATCACCGGTGAAAAAATTGCTTCCGGACATGTGGCAATCGGCCTGGGATCCAGCGGTTTGCATACCAATGGATTCAGTCTGGCGCGGAAAATCCTGTTCAATCAGTGCTCTTATACGGTACACACCAAACTGCCGGAGCTGGACGGTGAATCGGTCGGCGAAGCATTGCTCAAAAAGCATATCAATTATTATCCGGCGATCCGGGCGGCTCAGCAGGCGGGAATAAATCTTGACGGTATTGCCCATATTACCGGCGGCGGGCTTTACGACAATGTGCCCCGTATTCTGCCGGACAATGTCAATGTGGTGTTCAAGAGCGAAGTTCTCCCGGTGCCGCCGATTTTCCGGGTGCTGGTGGAAAAAGGCAACGTTGATCCGGTGGAAGCCTACCGGGTATTCAATATGGGGGTTGGCATGGTCTGGTTCGTGCCGGAAAAAGATGCGGCTTCATCGCTGAAAATCTGCCGCGATCTGGGATACACTGCCGAGGTCATCGGTGAAGTGATTCCTGGGCAGAAAGAGGTGAAAATCCGCTGATAATCAACCGTTTGAACAACGGGATCTCCCGGTGCGGAAGCTGTGCGTGCTGGATGCATCCGGCTGAGGTGCCGGTGGAATGTGTTGTTGTTCCGGCCGGAGTTTGATAATTCCGGCACAGATCGGGTGCGGAGAAAACAGCTTGAGTTTGATAATTGCGGCACAGATCGGGTGCGGAGAAAACAGCTTGAGTTTGATAATTGCGGCATAGATCGGGTGCGGAGAAAACAGCTTGAGTTTGATAATTGCGGCATAGATCGGGTGC
>CASECL010000067.1 GCA_949286445.1 uncultured bacterium
ACCCTGCTATCAGGCATTGGACCGCTGGCGGGTGGAGTCGGTGGCTTCATTTGAAGGCAAAGTAGTGGCCAGAAGCGAAAATACCATCAACCCCAAAATCCCCACCGGCGAAATCGAAATCTGGGCCGATAACATGGAAATGCTTGGTGAAGCGGAAGTTATTCCCTTCCAGGTGGCCAAAGACGACGGCGCACCTGAAGCACTGCGCCTGAAATACCGTTTTCTGGATTTGCGCAAGGAAAAACTTCATAAGAATATTATTTTGAGAAGCCAGGTCATTTCCGCTATCCGCGCCTACATGACCAGTCATGGTTTCAACGAATTTCAGACCCCGATTCTGACCGCCAGCAGTCCGGAAGGCGCCCGGGATTACCTGGTGCCCAGCCGTCTGCATCCGGGCAAATTCTATGCCTTGCCCCAGGCTCCGCAGCAGTTCAAACAGCTGCTTATGGTCTCCGGGTTTGACCGTTATTTCCAGATTGCCCCCTGTTTCCGGGACGAAGATGCCCGGGCCGACCGCAGTCCGGGGGAATTTTATCAGCTGGATATCGAAATGAGCTTTGTGGATCAGGATGATATTTTCGCGGTGGTTGAAGGATTGCTGGCGGAAATATTCACCAAATTCGGCAACAAAAAATTCTCTCAGCCGCCCTTCCCCCGTCTGCCTTACCGGGAGGCGATGAGAAGATTCGGCTCCGACAAACCGGATCTGCGCAACCCGTTGGAAATGATTGACGTTACAGAACTTTTCCGGGGCTGTGAATTCAAGGCTTTTGCCGATACCGTCGCCCGCGGCGGCGTGGTGCGGGCAATCAAGGCCCCCAAAGTGGCAGACCGTCCGCGTAAATTCTTTGACGATATGATTGATTTTGCCAAGGAAGCCGGAGCCAAAGGTATGGCATATATCATCTGGACGGCAGAGGGTGAAAAGAGCCCGATTGTGAAATTCCTCACTCCGGAAATTGTCAATTCACTCAAAGAGGCCGGCAAAGTCGAGGTCGGAGACGCGCTTTTCTTCCTGGCGGATAACGAGAAACTGGTGCAGAAAGTCGGCGGAGCAGTGATCCCGGAATTGGGAAAACGGCTTGACCTGATTGACCAGAATGAATTCAAATTCTGCTGGATCGTGGATTTCCCGATGTTCGAACTGGACGAGGAAACCAATCAGATTATCTTCAGCCACAACCCGTTCTCCATGCCGCAGGGCGGACTTGATGCGCTGATGAATAAAGATCCGCTGGATATTCTGGCGTATCAGTACGACATTGTCTGCAACGGCATTGAGCTTTCTTCCGGAGCCATCCGGAACCATGTGCCGGAAATCATGTACAAAGCCTTTGAAATTTCCGGTTACCAGCGTTCAACGGTGGATGAAAAATTCGGCGGCATGATCAGTGCCTTCAAGCTCGGTGCGCCCCCGCACGGCGGCATCGCTCCCGGAGTTGACCGCATGGTTATGCTGCTGGCGGATGAACCCAATATCCGTGAAGTTATCGCTTTCCCGTTCAACCAGCAGGCTCAGGACCTGATGATGGCTGCGCCGTCTGAAGTCACGCCGCGGCAGCTGCGTGAACTTCATTTGCAAGTAGTTATGCCCAAAACTAATCACAAAGAGGGAGAAAGCAAGTAATGAAAAAACTTTTATTGGGAGTTGCCTTGTCGTTGGCCTTCGGCGTTTTTGCCGCGGAAAAGAAGTCATTGTATGACTACGTTCCAGCCGGATCAGACATGGCTGTCCGGGTGAACGCGGAGAAAGTTAATGCTCTTCCCATGATAAATGAAATTCCGGAAGCGGCAAAATTCAAATCCGAATTCGAGAAAGAACACAAGGTAAAAGTTTCTGACATACAGGAAATTCTTTTTGTCGGAATGTCTTTGAATGACGAAGCTTTTGCCGCAGTAATACGCAACAAGCTTAATGAAAATACGGTTCTTGAACTTCTCAAAACGGATAAAATCACACCGCAGGTAAAGGAACTCGATGGTAAAAAGGTTTACAGCCTGACCAAAACCGCTTCTATCGAGGAACTGAACGAAAATCTCTCATTTTCTTTCATTGAACCGGGACTGATACTTTTCAGCGATACTCCGAATTTTGAAAAATATCTTGCCGGAATGAAAAAGGGAGTGGAGAAAAAGATCTTTTTCCGGCCCTCCAATCCGGAAGCCTTGATGGAACTCTATGTCAAACCCTCATTGCCCAAAGATCTCCCGCTGGAAGCCGCGCAGATGACAAACGGAATTAAGTTTGTCTATGCCGCTCTCACCGCCTCCGGAAAAGAGAACCGGGATTTAACCCTGGATGCGGAAGTCGATTGCGACAATGCCGAAAGTGCGAAACGTATTGCCATGCAGGCAAAAATGTACATTATGATGCTGGGCGGCATGGCATTTCAGGAAAACCCGGTACTGGGAGAAAAAGTTATCGGAGCAATAAAAATTGAAGACAAAGACAAGGTTGCCACGATAAAGATTTCCATGCCGGATGCTTTGCGTAAAGAAATTCAGGCCTACATCCAGAAGATGAATGAAAACAAGAATACTCTGGATGCCACCGCAGGACTTGGAGTTTCCATGGACGAAAAGGGAACTGCCGCCGCCCCGGCTAAATAAAACAATATTTTTGCTGACAAACACCATACTGTCTGAATGACAGATAGAAAAAGACCATGGCCGGATGCAAATTCCGGCCTGTCTTGATTAACAGCCAGTCATAATTAGCGGATATTCTGTTACGGCAGGGAACAGTATGAAAAAAATGTTTTTCTGCCGGATAAGAATGGCTGAGACTTATATTTTCCGGATATTGTGCCGATCTGAGATTGAGAGAATTTGCTCCACTTCCGGAATAATACCGGCAAGCAACCGTAACGGGGGAGAAAGCGGATGATGAAAAAACTTTTATTGGGAGTTGCCTTATTATTGGCGTTTAATGTCTTTGCCGCAGAAGAAAAGTCACTCTATGATTATGTTCCAGACGAAGCTGGATTTATTTACTGGTTCAATATGGAAAAAATCAACGCCCTGCCCCTGTACAATGAAATATTGAAGGCAACCAATTTTGATTCGGAATTCAGGCGGCAATTCAAGATAAATCTTGCTGACCTGCAGGAATTTATTTCTTACGATGAAGTAAGTTTTTCTGTACCTAACATATTATTATTACGCGGAAAAATCGATGAAAAGATCGTATTGGAACGGCTAAAAACAGACAATATCACTCCTCAAATAAAACAACTTGGCAGTGAAAAAATATATTCGGCAAAGAGATTTAACTATGGTATGTTCTTTTGCTTTCCTGAACCCGGATTATTGCTTCTCGGCGATAAAAACAGCGATTTTGAGAAGTACTTGGAAGCCAGAAAAAAAGGCTTGAAAAAGGCAACATTGCCCCGTCCTCACAATGCAGACGCTTTGGCTGAATTATACATTATTCCCCAAAAATATTCCGACATGTCAGCTGAAAACAAACAGCATTTTGCCGACTTGAAATTTATCTACATTGCGATCACCTGCGCTGGAAAGGAAAACCGGGATTTGACCATCAGTACGGAAATCGAGTGTGAGAGTCCGGAAAGCGCAAAAGTTATGGCCAGCAGAGCAAAGTTGTTTATTATGGGATATGGAGGAGTGTTCTTACGGAATACCCCGGAACTGATGCTGAAAATTGTTGAATCAACCATAATTGAGACCAAAGATAAGTCAGTCACCGTAAAAATTCACCTGCCTGAAGCTGTGGTTGAAGAAATAAAAAATGCCATCCTGGAGACGAGTAATACCCGGAATAAATCAGGAAACCAACCTGAAGAAAGCAATTTAAATAAACACCAAAAAGCCGCTGCCGCGCCAGCCGCGTAAGGAGCTATTTTGACCAGCCGCAAAAAACATAATGAACGATCATTTTTACACCGGATGCTGATTAAGGCATTCTGGTGCGCCGCCGCAGTAATAATATTGTGGCTGCTGATCAGCAATCTCGGCGGCGGATACCGCAAGTTTATTATTGATGATACCCGTTTTGCCCCGGAAATCAAAGCGGCGGCGGCAAAACACGGACTTGATCCAAAACTGGTTCGCGCCCTTATCTATGTGGAAAGTTCTTTCGATGAACATGCCATCGGCAAAGCAGGAGAAATCGGTTTGATGCAGATACTGCCCGAGGGTGCAGTGGCCGAATGGGTACGGGTCAAAAAAGTTCCCCGCCCCATGGATGGAGAACTGTTCAAAGTTGCTACCAACCTTGATATCGGCTGCTGGTATTTGAGCCGGGCCATGAAACGGTATGCAAAATACAAGCATGCAACCGAACTGGCTCTGGCGGACTATAATTCCGGAGCCTCAAGAGTTAAAACAATACTGCCCCAGGACACCAATGCTGAAATTATCCCGAGAATAAAAATATCCAGTACCCGGGACTATGTTAAAAAAATTATGGAGCGATATGAAAAGTATAAAAGTGAACCTTATATCTGAAGTTGTCTGCTGCGCATTACTCCTGTTTTCCTGCCCCCTGCTCTGCGGCGCGGCCGGAACAGAAAAAACCCCGGCTCCGGCGGAAACCGCCGCGACAAATGAAGGAACCAATCCGGATACTCTGGTTATCTGGCGGAGCGAATTCAACCGCACAGAAAAACAGGACGGCATGCTGCTTCC
>CASECL010000068.1 GCA_949286445.1 uncultured bacterium
CCGTAATATCCACGCCGCCGCCAGCGGCAGAAACATCACCAGCCCCATATCCGCCATAAGCTTTCCAACCATTTCCAATGCCCTTCCCCCCTCAGACAACCCCAGGAGCGGCAGCAGAAAAGGCAGAGTAAGCGCGATAACCACATTGGTCAATAGAAAAGTATTAAGTACATATTCTATTTTTCCATGCAGAAATGCCACCACCACCGGAGCCGCGGTGGCAGTCGGAGTTATCCCGGTCATAAAAGCGGCGGCGGCAAGCTCTTTCCGGCCTGACACCATGAATATCCCGTAAAAAAACAATGGTATGATATAATTTGCCGCCAAAATCAGCAACTGTGATTTATCCCGGAATTTCGATACATTTTCCATGCGCAGAAAAGCACAGAACAGCATGGCCATAAGCAAGTAACGGATAATAAACTGGTATTCACCCAGCTGCGGGAAAAATATTCCGGCGATCATAGCACCGGCAATGCCGAGAAATTTCATTTCAACTGTCTTTTACCTCAATTTATCTACCCCGTCCATCAGGCCGGGTAAAACTATATTCAATCAAATTACAATTTTGTTATCTCTGCTGACGTCAGCAAAACTGTCTTGCCATCACCTCTGGCGGTCTTCCGGCATCTTATTCCGTGCCGGATATTATCTCCGTTCAGCCGCCGCCAATATCTTCTCCGGCGTGAAGCGAACGGATGAACAATCCAAGCGTCCTTTCATCTCCGTTTCCGGGTCGGGAAGCGTCCGGTATATCCAGTGAAAATTTAAACTGCGGAGAAGTAAATGCTTCCGGAGGAACTGTAAACGTGTACACTCCATCACGGCTGCAAACTGCCTTTCCCTGAATTTTGCCATCTATTCTCAGTGTAACAATCTGTGATTTGATTTTATCTGTTGTCAAAGGCAGCATATCAAGTTTGAAAACCACATTTTTCTCCGGTTTCCGCCAGAGTGTCAGCGTAAGTCCCGCCTTTGCCGCCGCCGTCCAGCGGCCGGACGTCTCCGTGTCAGGAGAAAAACCATAATCCTCCAATCCCGCCAGCGCGGCAGGATCCGCAAAGTTCAAATCAATCCCCCCGTCATCGTCAATCCGCAGCGTTTTAAAGAAGAATGCCAGTACACGGGGATCTCCCCCCTCAATCGGAGCCGCGTCAGGAAAGAAAAAGTCCAGTCTTATTCTGCCGTCTGCAATATCTTTCTTCTCAAGTGGTACAACGATACCCCCCTCCCGGTCAAGATGAAATTCCGATTTTTTATTTCCCGGTCCCGTAATTATCATGCGCTGGAGCGGTTTATCCGGCGTCTGGCGGGGAAGCAGTTCAATACGGATAACCGCGTATTTTTTCTGTAAGGGTGGAACTTCAAAAATAAGTGCGGCACGTTTGCCGTCATTCCAGCAGCCTGCCGGTTCTATGACGGAAAAGCGGCGGGGATTGAGTTTCTTAAACTCTTTTTCCGAGTTAAAATGAATTGTTTCACCAAATTTAATCTTCTCCTTGGAAAGTTCAAGCTCCGGAAGTTTTTCCGGCAGTCTCATCCCGGGCAATAGAAGATCGTCAAGCTCCAGTTCCGACGGATTGCTTTTAACATCAAATTTCCAGTTTCCTTTCCGCCCGAAAGCAAGAATAAGGCCGTTTCCCATCCCCTGTTCCAGCCCGGCGAGCGGAAACAGTTCACTGTACCTGCCGCCAAGGATTAAATAAAAGTTGCGTTCATCATGAAATATTTCACGCATTTTTTCCGGATCGGCAGAATGGATTATTTCCAGAATATTTTTCCCTTTTCCATCCAGCTTGACAATAAAATTATGTTCCAGCTCCGGAAGTTCAGGTCTGGCGTAGGCGTCATAAACCGCAATCTTATTTTTCCCGGCGCACAAATACCACTGATCACGGATCCGTTTCAATTTCACTCCGGAGGAAAAGTCCAGTTCCCGGACAGAAGAAAGATAACGCAGATATTTTTCCAGCGCAGTCTGCCCCTTCATGGAAAAGGCTTTTTTCCGGTTGCGGTCAACCTGTCCCAGCATATTTTCTCCCACCGGGAAAATATAATTATGCTTCACCCCCGCCAGAGCAAGAAGTGTGGGAGCCACATCCACCTGATAAGCCGTCTCCGCTATCCGCCCGGTTTTCGTCCCGTTGAGAGCAAAGCCGATCAGGCGGCGGGGCGTTTCTGAAAGCATAGGTTTAAGCGGACGCTCTCCCATTGCCGGCAGATTAGTCATCAGCAAATGATCGGTCATGACAAAGATCACCGTATTTTTCCACCCCGGATGTTTCCGCAGTCTGGCAATGAATTTTCCCAGATAATGATCGGTGGTATGGTTGGCACTGAGCAAATTATATTTTTTACCGTCCGGCATAATGTAGGGAATGGTCTTTTCATCCTGAAAGCCGTTCGGCGGGTGGCAATCCACGGTAAGCAGCGTTAAGCAGAACGGCTGTTTTCCCCCCGCCAGTTCATCATACCTCCGGTAAGCCGCTTCAAAAAGAGTATGATCCCGGAAACCGTAAGCATTGCCCTCCGGCAGTTTGCCGGTGTATTTTTCCAATGTTTTGTCCCCGGCACACCAGATATCA
>CASECL010000069.1 GCA_949286445.1 uncultured bacterium
AATCAGAAAATTACGCCATTTTGAAAATTGTTAGGACAGGTGTGATGGCCGCTTTAAAGATGCTTTAGGCATACTGCGAGTGTGCAGTATTTTTGCATTTATTATGTTGGCAGTTGTGGTTATTTCAACCCGGAAATCACGACTGTGGCAATTGGGCGGATTGATTTTTGCGATTTGTTTTATTGCAATATTAACAAAGCAGTACGTCTTGATCAATTCCGGAAATCATACCCCGGTTGAGGTGTTGAAAGATAAGACGGAACTGCTTCATCTGTTAAATGACACCTCCCGATCCGGTCCTGTCATCTGGAAGGAAAATAAAATTTTTATCGGCAAAACGGCTGACTTTGGAATCAATTTTATCCGTATTAAACCGGCAGAAGATACTTTCCTTTATACCGGGGATGATTTAAATCTTGAACAACTTTCAAAATATTGCAGTACGATTGCCTGGCGCGATTGCGGCGGCGGCGTTTTTGAAGCAAAATATTTGAATCTTGCAGAATTCCGCCAGAAAACAAAGGTTGGATTATTGATACTTCTGTCATTATTTGCCGCCATATCTCTTTGGACAACAACCAATTTAGTGAAAATTGAATTCAGCCGTAATGCTTCGGGAAATAATCCGGCAAAAGAGTTATGAATGGCTGTACCGGAAAGAAAAAGTATGATGCTTTGATTTTCAGTATTTCCATATATTACATTGCTTATATCATGCGGGGTAATATGCTGATTATAAGTTAGTTCCGCATATTCCTGCCGTCCGGATGCAGATGTAATGGCCCAGGATATGACAACTCTGCGTTGAATAAAGAATCGGTAGAAAATCTCTGCCGGTGGATTGGAGAAATACGGCGGATATTATGAAAGACGCGAATATCGAGTATGGATACAGAATGATCTTTCAGAAGATGCGGATTTGCTTCTGAATTATACAAACAAAGCCGGAAGCAATACGCCACAGGCAGAATAAAAATATTTTCTGCTGATGCTTTGCAAAAGAATGTAATGGAACTGATTTGCTGCCCCCCCCAAAGGCGGAATACCTGAATCCTCTCCCACCTTCCCCGTAATTTGTATTTTATTTCCTTCATGCTATTATCAAGGTGAAGCTGTTCTCCGTTTATTAAAAAAAACCGTATTCCCGTATTTTCTCAGCCCTCTTTTTGAGTTAGAGCAGATGTAAAATTACAAAAAAACCGGAAATCATCCCTTGACAAATCAAAATATTCCATTATATTATGAAATATTGAAAGGATGAATTACAATGGCAAATCACGAAACCAGAGAACTCGCCAACCTGGCAGAGGTATTCAAAGCACTGGGACACCCCACCCGGCTCTGGATAGCAAAAAACCTGGAGGGCAAAGAGTTATGCGTCTGCGATTTTGTTAACGGCACCGGAGAGGAATTTTCTTCCATCAGCCAGCATCTTAATGTCATGAAAAAAGCACATGTGGTGGAGTGCGATAAGCGAGGCAAACATGTTTTTTACCGCCTCGCCTATCCCTGCATTCCCTTGATGGTACGTTTCATGGAAGCGCGCGATGAATTCAACCGCCTGTCTCCGGAAGAAAAAAACGACTGCATGGAACAGCAGCGCAAACAACTTATAGATCATCTGATGCAGTTGAAGGGATAATATTTTTTTACATAACAATTTAATATTTTATGAAATAATAAATAAATAAGGAGAAAAAAATGAAATTCCAGGAAATCAGAAGTGCTACAGCAATTGTGACCATGGGCGGTGTAAGATTTCTAATTGATCCCTGGCTGGGGGAAAAAGGCTCCATTCCGCCGATTCCAGGTTCGCCAAACCCGGAGTTGCGCTGTCCGGTAAGCGATCTTCCGCTTCCGCTGGACGAAATTCTCAATGTGGATGCCGTTATCGCCACCCATCTGCATTTCGATCACTTTGATGAGACGGCAATGGAGAAAATCCCGGAATCGATGGTGATTTTCGTTCAGGATGAAATCGATGGGGAGACGCTGCAGAAAAGAGGTTTTCAGAATATCCGGATACTCAAGTATGCCGGAGTGGAATTCAAAGGCGTCCGGCTTACCAAAACCGACTGTCTGCATGGCCAGCCGGGAAATATCGGACTGCTCTATGAAACAATGAATCTGCGCAGTTCCGCCTGCGGTGTTGTGATGCGTCACCCGGAGGAAGAGAAAACGCTTTATCTTGCCGGAGATACGATCTGGTGTGGCTACGTGAAAGCCGCTCTCGATTTGTTCAGACCCGATGTTATTGTGGTAAATGCCGCCGCGGCGTCCATCAGCGGATTCGGCCGGATAATAATGAATCTGGAAGATATTCAGGCGGTTCTCGACCATGTCCCGCATGCCGCAGTCATTGCCAGCCACATGGACAATGTCGGCCATGAAACTCTCTGGCGCAGAGATTTAAGAAATTACATCCGGCAACATCAATTGGAAAAGCGTCTTCTTGTGCCGGAAGATGGCGAAATCTGCCAATTCTGAACCGTAAGGAGAAATATTATGCCGGAACATGAACAACAACATCATCACCATCATCATGACCTTTCTGCAGATGCGGTCAAAGGCCGTGCATTCATGCTGGGAATAATTTTAAACACCCTCTTTGTCATTGGTGAATTTGCCGCCGGATTTCTGTTCAACTCAATGGGTCTGCTTGCCGACGCTGGACACAACCTTGGAGACGTGAGCGGGCTCCTGATCTCGCTGGCGGCATTTCTGCTGGCAAAAAAACGTTATCTGCCGAATTATACTTACGGATTGCGCAAGGGGACAATCTGGGCTTCATTGCTGAATGCGGCGATACTTCTTATTGCGGTCGGAGCGATTGTGACCGAGTGCATCCGGAAATTTCTTCACCCGTCAGAGGTCGGCGGATGGCCGATCATCATCACCGCCGGTATCGGAGTGGTAATCAACGGCCTGACGGTGTTTTTCTTCCAGCGGGAAAAGGAACACGATCTCAATGTAAAGGGCGCGTATCTGCACATGCTGGCTGATACTATGGTGTCAGTGGGAGTGGTTCTTTCCGGAGTTCTGATACTCTGGACCGGCTGGGATATTACTGATCCTCTGATCGGGCTTGTGATCGCCGCGGTGATTTTGTTCTCCACCTGGGGGCTGCTCAAAGAGAGCGTACGGCTGGCAATGGACGGGGTTCCGGCCGGAATTCACGTTGAGACCATCCGGAAACACATGCTGGAGGAGCCGAATGTTGAAGCAGTTCATCATCTCCATATCTGGCCGAT
>CASECL010000070.1 GCA_949286445.1 uncultured bacterium
CGCTATGTATGGGGACCGATTTGCGGGATGGGGCAGGTGCCGGCTCCATTTATCCGGGCGCTGGAATTCGGTGCCCGGAAGTACTACGGTCGAGGTGAAGTTGCCTTGAATGTTCGTATCGCACTCGGGGACTTGCTGATTAAGGAATTTCCTGGACTGGGCAATCGTGAAGTCGCCAGGACTGGTTCGAATACGCCATTCAAAGCTGACATTGAGTCGAAGAGGTCCGTTGGCGCAACGTTGCATAGTATTGATTTTTTCCATAAAAAATGCGATACGTCAGAATCTTCTGGATCATCTGTGATCAGTTTCAGCAGTTCTGCGAATATCTTGCGTTCGTACACGTCAGCTAACTTCAGTACAAGTTCATCCATAGAAAATCCCTGTTCCAACTTGACAAAACGACAAGTTCATGCTAACTGTAATTTACATCAGCATTCCCTTTTTATATTGGATTTTTGAGCAAACTCAAAATAAAGGGCAAATGTTTCTTGGTCAAACAACACGCCCCATCACAAAATTTGGGATATTACCAGTTATTTTGAAAGGCGTATCTCCGGGAGATAATGTCGTGATCGGAGCCGATTCCGTAGTGACAAAAGATGTTTCTGCAGGTGAAATCTGGGTGGGAAATCCGATAAAAAAGTTCAAGATCATGGAGTGAGATGACGATGTACTGGTCAGGAATCAATCCGTTCAAGATGCTGTTAACCGATGTGGATATGTTCTGGAAGTTTTATCCGGCGGCCATGACCCGCATGGCGGTATTGAGGTTCACCGGACATAAATTGCGAAATAAGTTTTATGCCGGCCACATAGTTCATAATCAGAAAAAAGGCAATGAATTGCTCAAAAAACTGATCGAATCCGGCAAGCCATTTCTGTTTGGGCGGCATGGCAGTAATGAATTGTTTATTGCAATTCATGGCCTAATGCTTGAAAGAGGCATAATTTCAAATATAGATAGTCTAAAATTGGATACCGCTTGTAAACATTGTGGTTTTTTCCCGAATCTCTCTGAAAATTATGTAAGATTCAACAATTTGTTGATTGACGCCTCCAGGGAATGCGATTTATATGGAACATTTCGTATGGTTGGGGAAGATTATTACATTAAACACTTTATGAAAAAATGTTCTTTGACCCATTTGAATATGATGGATTTCTGGCGATATGAAGTTCCTTTTACAAATGCGTTGAAAGGGAAAAAAGTATTGATAGTGCATCCGATGACAGAGTTGATAGCATCCCAGTATAAAAAACGCGAAGTGTTATTTAAAAATTCTTCAGTTCTTCCAGAATTTAAGCTTTCAACAGTCAAAGCGGTTCAGACCTTAGGAGAGAATCGGGATCCACGGTTTGGCAATTGGTTTGAAGCTCTTGAATTTATGGAAAATGAAGTCAAAAAAATTGACTTTGATATCGCTTTGCTGGGGTGCGGGGCGTATGGCATGCCATTGGCTGCTGCTATCAAGCGGATGGGAAAACAGGCGATTTATATGGGCGGGGTTTTACAAATGCTTTTCGGTATTTACGGCAGTAGATGGGATAATGAACCGGCGGCAAAAGCGCTTAAAAATGAGTATTGGGTACGTCCGGATGATTCCATAAAACCCAAGGGGTATGAAACCGTGGAAAACGGATGTTACTGGTAAATAGGGCCTGCTGAATGCGATAATTGAATAATTTGCGGAAAAACTCTGAATATGCAGTATCTTATTCCTGAAAAGCGAGAAATACCGTGCAGTAAGGAAAGAGTGATGTATCGAAAAACGTATCAGAACAAAGAATTACTGAAGATCGGTCCGTGCTTTGTCGGGCGGCCGAATCCGGAAAACCGCTGGGTGAAAATGGCCGATCTTGTTACCCGGGAAGCGGTGAAGTCAGAGTATGCCCGACACTTTAAAAGCCATCATGGTCGAGGCGGAAGTTGCCTTGAATATCCGTATCACACTCGGGTCCTTGCTGAGCAAGGAAATTGCTGGTCCGTGCGATCGTGAAGTCGTGGAAGGCGTGATCGAAAATCCGTATCTTCCATGTTTTCTTAGTTTCAAAAGCTTCCAGACGAAAGCTCCTTTCAGCGCCTCGTTATTGACGCTTTTTGGGAAAAGTCTGCCCAGAGAAGTCATGATGTCGTTAAATGACAAGATAATCGAGTTAGTACAGAAATCTAGCAGCCCGGAAGAAGATCCTCCCCCAGATGGAGGCGGTGTCCCTGCCGAGAACTCAAATTCAAGTGCGAAAGAAAAATTCGGGACAATTCTGATGGATGCGATTTGGGCGCCGGCAGGCATCAAGTATTGAATCTGGTCAACGAAGCGTGTGAACTCACAGAAACTGTCATCGACAAATTGCGTGAACAATGTGACGACATGACTCCACGTATCCGGACGAAAAGAGAAATCCGCTGCAAACGTTATCTTGAGATCATCAAATATCCGAAGTGCGGCAGATCAAAACGTCGCGGATCTTTGCGTTTCCTGCTCAACGCCATTTGCCGGAATCCGGAGTTCATCGCGAAGGTACGTGATCGTTGCGGAAATATCCCGCAGATAATTTCAGAACAGCTGATCATGATCCAACTCATTTATGATCAAAAGCGAACGATGCTGGACAATTATTCAAGGTGCATTGATGACAGGATTGTCGGTTTGCATCAACCACATGTTCGCCCGAGCGGGCGTGGCAAGGCTAGCTCAGCTGGCGGAATCTGAAGTGTGTGAGTTTTGTCGCCGGACTGTTGGGGTGGAGTTTTCTGAGGAATCGGGTTTGGCCCGGTACCCCGGCAAAACTTTTTCCCCGGTTTCCGGAAGGGATGTCGGAACAGGAGGAG
>CASECL010000071.1 GCA_949286445.1 uncultured bacterium
AAATAACGTTTGATCGGCGTATTCAACTCTGCCAGCGGCACAAATCCAGCCGGAGTTTTCCGGTCCGTGCGCACCAGCATAAGAAGTTTTCTGCCGGTAATCACCGGAGAAATCTCCCCCTCCCGCTGAGCCGCCGCCACTCCGGCCGCCACTGCCGCATCTTCCGGGGGAACTTCTTTAACGGAGTCAAAGCTGTCCATGGCCTGTCCCATGATAATTCCGGTACGCATCAGCGCGATTTTACCCTCCGCTCCTGGTTCGGAACGCTCCACCGCCAGCAAAGTATAGGCGCATTGGGCTTCCCGGCGGAATTTGAGCTGGTTGGCTCGATAGAAATCCTCCACTTCGCCGTCGGATACTTCAAGTCTTCCCGGGGCGGACAATGAAAAATATTTTTTTGCCGCCAGGAGTAATTTGATCTCCTCCTCATCCGGCAGTGCAGAGCTGTCAAAGCCCGGCAGAGAAGTCCAGCCCGTCACATAGTTTCCCACTTCTTCCGGGGAGACGGCAATCTTTTTCCGGCGGAAAAAATCCCGCAGCAATTCAACGTTTATCAAATCACTCAACGCTCTTTCCGCCGCCTGTTTCAGCCGGTCACGGGACGGAACCGGACGGCGGTCCGGGGGAATGGATTTTTCCAGTTCCTTTATCAGGGCTTCCCGGCTGATTTTCACGGAATTGACAACCGCAGGGGTTTCCGGAATAAAACTGTAGCGGTCGTCAATAAATACTCTTCCTGCCGCCGCCGGGGTATTGGGATTATCACTGCCGTCTGCCGCCGCGGTTTTCTGCTCTGCCGCCGCGGTTTTCTGCCCGGACATAGCTGTTTTCAGCCCCCCCGCCGCTGAGCTTACGGAAGGATTTTCTCCCGGGATTGCCTGCGCAGCTGAAAGGACGGCAATCCCCCGCAAAAACAGAGCCATCGCGGCAATAAAAAACATTTTTTCCTGAAAGGAAATCATTTTTCTTTTCCGGAGACGGTTTTTTTCTCCGCGTTTGCCTTGGCCTCAGCCGCCGCTTTGGCTTCCGCCGCCTTTTTGGCCGCCAGTTCCAGACGCGCAGTTTTTTCCGCCTGATTGAGTTTTGCGGTCAGTTTCGCCGAAGAGCCGAACCGGGAAGCTGATTTGCGGATATTGCTTATAATAAGAAGTTTACGCTCCGGTTCAGCAGTGGTTTTCAATTCGTTAATCAGGTTTTCCAGGCGGATGAAGTCATTCACCCGCTCCTGCTCCGTCATAAGATCCCGGTAAAAAGGATGTGACAATCTGGCACTTTCCAGCGTAGCTGCAGCGGCGGCGGAATCCCCCCGGTTCAGCTCTTCCTGAGCCTGTTTCAGAGCCGCATTGCACTGCTGACGCTCAATGACTGTCGGCAGATATTCATTTTTGGGATCAAGTGCGCGTATTTTCTCTGCACAGGCGGCGGCTTCAGACGGCTGATTATTCTTCATCGCATCAAAGAGCCGGATAAAAAGCCGGTTCTGGGCAATTGAATCAGCCGCGCTTTTGTGTTCATCGCATCCTGTCCCGAAAAATACTGTTGCGCAAAATATTGGAATAATAAACTTCTTCATGCTTTTAAAATAGCACATTTTCCGGGAAAAGAAAGCCGCAAAGCGAAAAAATTCCCTATTTGGATGAAACGGTGAAGTCCTCCATTACCAGAATTACCGGATAATCACTTTTCAGCGTATTGTCCCGGTAAACCCTGCCGGTGATATGACCGTTCTGCTCCAGAATTGGTTTTTCTATGCCTTCCGGAACCAGCACTTTCACCGCTTTGCTGCGGTCTTCGGAGACCGGCACCAGCAGCAGTGTACGGCTGATTTTATCTGCTTCAGTTCCGGTGGACCCGGAGAATTTAGCCTTTTCCTCCGGGCGCATTTCCACCAGCTGTCCGGCAATCCGCGCCGCTTTGCCCTGATAATTTTTGCCGGCATCGGCCCGGAGTAATGCATATTTCAAATCCGCCGCCCGGTCCGGCATCAGCGGCTCCAGCAGATACAGACAGCCCCAGACCAGACTGGTGGAAACCAGAGTGGCCAATCCGCCTACTTTCAGCCACTGGAAAAATCCCACATGAACATGGGAACGTTTTTCCAGCATGCCCAGTGCCACAATATTGGCAGTGCTTCCGATCATGGTGATATTTCCCCCCAGACAGGCTCCGAAAAGCAGAGCCCACCATAAAGGAAGATCTTTCACCGTCGTAGATAACTGTTCAATCACCGGACAGAACGCCGCCACAAATATCACATTGTCAACAAAGGCTGACCCCAACGCCGATATCCACAGAATGAACGGGATGAGCACGGTATGGCTTTCTCCGCAGACATTGGCGAATGAATTGGCCATCACCTGGTCTACATGGGTGTGTTCCAAGGTCCCGGCAATGGCAAAAAGCAGCATGAAAAACAACAGCGTCCACCAGTCCACTTCCCGTTCCACATAGTAACGCGCCCGGTCGCGGCGCAGTATCATCAGAACCCCGGAGCAAATCAGCGGAGCGATCAGGAGAACGCTGTTTTTACCCAGCCCAAGCAGATTTTCAATCGCATGGTGAGAAGCGATCATCGCCACAGTCAGCAGAATTACCGCCAGTCCCTGTTTGTAAGGTACATCCACTACCGGAGCCAGGGACAGATTGCGGGCGAGGCGTTCTTTGAGACTGATGTCAAACTGCGCCAGTTCTTTACGGTAATAAAACAGCGTTACCGCCACCGTCAGAGCCAATGCCAGAAGCATGATCGGAAAGGACCAGATCATGAAGTCGGCAAAGGTAAGTCCGCCTTTGGTGCCGATGTAAATACCTACCGGATTGCCCATCATGGTTCCCGCGCTGCCCACATTGGTACAGAGTACGGAAATAAGAATATACGGCACCGGATTGAGTTTGAGCCGGTCGCAGACCTGAAAGATCAGAGTGGAGATAAATATAATTGAGGTAACTTCATCCACCGCACAGGCCAGAAGTGCTGACGCCACCGCGGTTACCGCGATAAACTTATGTCCGGAAATATTGGGCATGGCGACAATCAGCTGGACAATCCAGGTGAAAAATCCCAGATCCCGCAGCGCACCTACCACAATCATCATGCCGACCAGAAAAAGGATTACCTCCAGTGAAGAGGACTGGACAAACTGGGATATGGTCATGGAATTATTGCATATAAGCACCGAAAGACCGAGAAAAGCGATCGCCAGACGGAAATTCCAGAAGAACAGTGTTCCTATGATAATCGCCACAAAAACCGCCACCGCAGTGGACTGCTGGGAGTTCAAGACGGTGAAATTCCCCGCCGCCCACACCCCGGCCGCCGCCCCGATCATGACCAGAAGCCGGATTATCAGACCTTTGCCGGAAATCCCGCCGGAAGAAGTTTCTTCGTGCATAAAAAAATCTCTTTCTCCTTATGGTTGTTTATTGACAACGGTAAAATTCCGCCATTTTCCCGCATGGTGCGGATATTTCTGTTATTCCCAGAATAATTTTGCCCCGAAATCCCCCAGATCTGCGATGCCGGCCAGACGTCCGTCGCTGCCGGTGATGATAATTTGTCTTACTCCGTTCATCAGGAAGAGCTTTGCCAGCTGAATAGCGGGTATGTTTTCGTCGGCTTTCAGAAATTCCTCCCGCATAAAGTCGGCGATCTTGGTTTCTCCGGCAGTTTTCAACATTTCGGAAAAGGGCTGAAAACGGTAAATACTGCTCAAATCTTCCATCCAGAGCAGATGTTCCGGCAGACTCAATTTAAGAATATCGGCCAGAGATATTACGCCGCGCAGGTCATTTACATTGTCGATAACCGGAATTTCCTCCACCTTGTTCTGGGCAAAGGCAACTATGGCATCCTCCAGTGTATCGCTCTCCTGGAGTGTCAGCACATCCCGCCGCATTACATCCCGGGCCCGCAGGTAATCCGGTATGGTAATGTCGCCGCCGGAAAGATAATTCATCACTTTGCCCGGAGTGATGATAGAAGCAAGTTCATCCACCGTTCCCGGCCGGGAAAAGAATTTTCCCAATGCCGCCAGCACCTGCAAATGCAGTCCGGGATCGTCCCCGGGGGTGAGTATGAGGAAAACCGCCCTTACCCCCCCGCCTCCTCCGAAATCTATTCCCTCTGAACTGGTGGCCAATGCAATCAGCAGGTTGTTAAGACCGTTAATTCTCGCGTGCGGCACCGCCAGACCGGGGGCGATTACGGTGGGGAAAACCTTTTCCCGTTCAGAGACCGCCCTGATTATGTCTCCGGTTTTCAGTCCGGCAATATTATGTCCCAGTCGGGCGGTCAACTCAGTGATTACCTCCTGGCTGCTCCGGGATTTGGAGTGGCAGATAATGTTGCCCTCGGCAAGAAAATTGAGAAAACAGCTGTCTATGGCGGTCATTTTACAGGTAACTCCATTTTTTTACTGGGTTATATATAATGCTTTATTTTTTCAATTCCCAAGCCGGGCATCATTTCCCCCGGCATTACGCTGCTTCCATTTTGCCGGACAGACAGCCGGAAGATTGCCGTTTTTCCGGCTTGTTTTCCGGCGGCAGTCTATTGGCGGAACTTTATCTTTGCTCCGGCTGCCGTTTTCCCCGGCTGATTCCGGTTTATGCTTTAACGGCAACATGTTCAGTATGCCCCGACGGTGAACTGCCATATGGTAAATCACAACCTAACGTAGCATTATTTATGTAGTTTTTCAAGTTCTTAACTGCGGATTTTTATTTGAAGAACCGGAATGCTTTTTCACCTCCTTTTTCCCGTCCCTCCTGAAAGACAGAACCGCTTTTGCGGTTTTGCGGTGAAAATATGAAAATAACAGGGAAAAATGAGGCCGGAGCAGGGAAAATAAAATTTGGAAAATAACGGGAAAAATAACGGAAAATAATAAAAAAAATAACGGAACACCTCAAAAGATGTCCCGTTATTTATCCGTTATTTCAAAAAATCAGCTCTTATTTAAGCATGACTTTGACTTCTCCGAAATCGGTACGGTGGGAACCGTTTTTGGAGTTGAAGAAGTACCCGATGCGTCCTCCGGGGGCGAAATTGCTGACTGCGGCGGAGATTTTTCCCTTTTCGCCGCTGATTTCAACATTTACGGTATCTCCGGCGGGGGTGACTTTGACGTTGAAAACTTTCACTTTATCATGAGAACCCAGCAGAACCGGGCCTTTGGCCACTTCCTCGTCAACGAAGTTATCCCCGACCTTTTTCCGCAGGAATATTTTGCCGCCGACCGCGTCAAGATAAATGCCCTGACCGTCCGGAGCGGCCATCACGATAAAACCTCCGGCAATGGTATTATACGCGTTCAACAGCGTTACAGTTGCCTCAAATGGGCGTTTGCCCATATCATCTTCGCTGACAATGTAGGCAAAACCTTTGTTGCCCATGCCGCAGAGATAATTTTTGCCGTCAACATTCCAGCGGATAACCCGGAATTTAAGTTTTGCTGTATCATTCCGCCACTCAATACCAGACTGATTCTTACCAGCCAGATAAGGATCACGGGAGAGATCGCCGTCAACAAAATCATCAACGTAAGTTGTTACTTCCCCTTCAACCTTAGGCATCGGCGGCCAGGGCTGGGGATTGCGGCCGGGCATTTCAAATGCGCCGATATCCGGTCTGGCATCCCGGGCCACGCCATTGATTCCCTGATCATTGCCGGGGCGTTTCACACCGGCGTCAATAGCCGGACTGTCAGCGGCGAGTACCGGAGAGTAATTTGCCGGATCAACCAGTTTCACATCCTGCACCACTTTGTCAAAGCGGCCGGGGGAGGTCTGGAGACGGCGCGGGTCAGATACATAAATATTGTTGGAAACAAACCAGCCAGGCTGACGGTTTACCGAGTTGCAGAGAATATTGTTGTAAACTTCTGCTTTTGTGCAGTTGTCGCTGATGCGGAATACCGAATTATTGCAATGGATATCTCTTCCCATGCCGCGGAAAGTCATGCCTCCGGGACGGGTAATATAGGTGTTGTGACGGAAAATTATTCCATCTACCGGATCGGCGATATTTACAGTATTTGCCCGGGTGGGACCGAACACGCAGTTTTCAATGGTGACGTTTTTGTTTCTCAGCTTGGGATTGCGGAAATAGTTGTTGAACTGTATCGCCTGGGATTCACAGTTGTACATCAGAGAGTTGCGAATGGTGAGGTTTTCATTTTCCGCTCCGGGAATTCCGGGGCCGGGAATGAAGATGTGGATGGCATCGCAGTGCCGGTTCCAGCCCTTTCCCCGTGGGTCATTGTCTTCCACACCATCGTCAAGATTGTAGATTTTCACTCCGTCAATCAGGCAGTCCTTGCTGGACACACAGCGGATACCGTCATGGGTGATGTCGTGAATGGTAGTGTTAAGCACCTTATTTTCCAGCCCGCTGATGGTCGCGCCCAGCGCAGTGGAGGTAATTTCACTGTTTTTCAGCACCAGATTTTTTCCCATGCCGAAAAATACCGCAGTCTTTTCAATCGCCTGTTTACTGCCGACCAACGGCCCTTTGCGGTTGATCAGGCAGTTGTCAATCTCCAGATTGTCGCCGCCATGGACGAAAACGCCGTCTGTAATATTCACATCTTTTACTCTGAGGTTGATTTCAAATATACCGCTACGTCGCTCGCCGGCAAAATCACTGGCGCGGGCGCCGAAGGTAAGATTTTCAACTTTGACCTCTTTTTTGCCGTCCTTGACTGATTTTGCCGGGCAGAGGGTGACGATGCCGTTCTGGAAAAGGTGTTTGCCTTTGCCTCCCCGGTAATCAAATTTGCCGTATTCTCCCGGCATGAGGTAAACCGTATCTCCTCCGACAGCCTTTTTGAATGCCGCGCCGATAGTTTTGAACGGCTTTGCCGCGCTTCCGTCGCCGGCATCGTCGCCTTTTTTGGCATCAACATAAAGCTCTGCCGCTCCGGCCGCAAAAGCCGCCGCCGATAACAAAATACCGATTCCCAGATGTTTCAAAATCAACACAGGCAGTCCTCCTTAACTTTGGTCTGTTGTCTCTCCCCCGTTTTTTTATAACGGAAAAACGAAAAATCTGACTTTTTTTAATTAAATCAGAGCTGATGGATAGAATATAACACAAGTAATCAGCTTTTGCAAGCTATCACGGCGATAATTTTTAAAAAATTTTTATACTCCTGCTCCGGGAGAAAAAAGATGAATCCCAGTGTATCGGACAGGTTTAATGCAAAATTAAACGGATACCGTCAGAACCTATCCTGCAATCGTTTGAGAAAAAAGTATATTCCTGCCGGAATGCAGCACCGGGTAAAAACATGACAGAAAACATTAACCGTATTGCGTTCCGGCAGGCCGGATTAAAGCTCAAATGAAGCATGTCTGGCGGCATGACAATTGAGATTTACCGCCACCGGCAGTGAAGCGATGTGGCAGGGGTGATGATCAATATGAACTGCAAATGAGGTAGTGTCTCCGCCCAACCCCTGAGGCCCGACACCGGAAGAATTGATTTTTTCCAGAATTTCTTTTTCCAGTGCGGCGTATTCCGGATCCGGATTGGGTGCCCCCACCCGGCGCAGCAGTGCTTTTTTTGCCAGCAGCATGGCTTCTTCGCTGGTTCCTCCGATGCCGACCCCGACAATGGTGGGGGGGCAGGGACTTCCTCCGGCGTTTACCACGGTATTTACCACAAAGTCAACCACGCCGTTTTTGCCATCGGAAGGTTTGAGCATTTTCAGCGCGCTCATATTCTCCGAACCGCCGCCTTTGGGGGCGAGAGTTACCTTGATCCGGTCTCCGGGAACCTGGGAAAGATGGATGATCGGCGGAGTGTTGTTTCTGGTATTCACCCGTTTGAAGAGGGGGTCGGAGACAATGGACTTCCGCAGAAAACCCAGTTCATAACCCTTTGCCGTACCCTCCGTCAGCGCGCCGCAGACAGAGCCGCCGTCAACCACTACATCTTCACCGAGTTCCACAAAAAATACCGCAAATCCGGTGTCCTGGCAGATTGGAGAGTTTTCCTCCAGTGCGACCCGGGCATTTTCAATGTACTGGTTGAGAAAATCCCGTCCCAGCCCGGAAGTCTCTTTTTCCGCGGCCTGTTTAATTGCTTCAAGTACATCCGGCGGCAGCACGCAGGCTGCTTCAATACAGCATTTGACCGTAAGATCGACAATCTGCCGGTAATCCACATGGCGCAGCCGTTCAGAAAGCGGGCGGCGGTCTATTCTTATTTCCATGACTTCCTCGACTTCTTCCGTTTATCGGTAATACTCTCTGCCGGATAATATAGTGCCTTTGACACCTTTTTTCAATCCGCAACAAAAGAAAATACGGTTTGTCAGGCTAAGAAATAACCGGATAAATATGGAAAAAAGTAATATTTTTATGTTGAAACAGGTTGATTTTGGCGGGAAATGGGATTATATTATGGAAATGTTTAGAAAAACTTAATAATATACAGTCTTAAAATATTTTCAACGGTACAAAATTTACGGAGAAACAAATGTTGAGGAATCTGTTCTGTTTTGTTGCGCTCGCCGCCGTGATAACCGGCTGCGTCGAGTACAATCCGCCGCCGGCGGTAATCGATGAGTCCAGCTATTCACTGAAAAAGGATCCGGGTGCGGATCAGAGACTCAAGGGAATAACTTCATTGTCCCTGGCAGACGCTCAGCGCATCGCCCTGGCCAACAATCCGAGCTACATTCAGGCTTATTACGCGGTCAACGCGGCAAAAATGCGCTACTATCAGGCCCTGGGGCAGTATTCGCCGCAGCTGAATGCTTCGTTTAACATCGGCGATCAGGCCACCTGGAACAAGAAAAATGTCTATGTTACCGGGAGTTCGACTTCTTCCGACCGCAGCAATACTTTCTATACCACAACCAGTCTGCAGGCCAGCTGGCTGCTGTTTGACGGTCTGTCGCGTTACTTCTCGGTGAAGATGGCGGAAAGTGAACACAACTATTATAAAGAGCTGGACGCCGACTCCTGCCGTCAGCTGATGCGGTCGGTTGCTTACGCCTACAACTCCATCATGCTGGCGATTGAGGATCAGAACATTGCGCTGGAAGATATGAACTTCCAGACCAAGAACCTCAAAATAACTCAGGCCAAATATCAGGCCGGTACCGTGCCGCGCAGTGATGTGCTGAACTTTGAAATTTATGTAAACGCCGCTGAAATCAATTTCATTCAGGCCAAATACCAGTATGATATTGCGGTATATGCTCTTGCCGTGCTTATGGGTTACCCGGAGGGAACACTGCCGGACACCATCAAGTATCCGCCGATACCGACCAATTTTGCGGAAACGCTTCCCTCAGTGGAAACTTATCTTGATGCTGCCATCGCCAACCGTCCCGATCTCCGGGCACTGCGGGAAAAACTCAAAATTATGCAGTATCAGGTTTACCAGACTTACAGTGCCTATTCGCCGTCAGTTTCTGCTTATGCCAACTTTAATTACGCCACCACCTACAATCAGGACAGCGGGGTAATCCAGAATCCCGGCACCCAATACGCTTACGATGCCGGTACTCTCTGGAGTTATAATGCCGGACCTTCAATCGATTACGGTTTGCAGGCGCAGTGGACGCTTTTCAATGGTTTTATCCGCTACAACAGGTACCGTGAAGCGGTGGCAAATCTGGCCTCCAGCCATTATGAACTGGCCAACCAGTGGATTACCGTGGTCAATGAGGTGCGCGGTGCGTATGCCAATTACCTGCAGAGCGTGAAGAAAGCCAAAATTCTGGAACGTACTTTGAAACTTACCACCGAACAGCGCGATCTGGTTCAGGAAGAATACGATGCCGGAAATACGGAAATTACCCGTTTGAATGAGGCACAGCGGGATCTGGTTGATGCGCAGAGCAATCTGGCCAGTGCTTACATCACCGTGCAGAATGCCAGTGCTCAGCTGGATGCCGCGGTGGCTGAACTTACGGCGGATTACTACCGGGATATTACCCGTAATGCCGCCAATGAGGAGTATGCCAATGACGGCGGTGAAATCAAAATCGAGCTGAATAAGAACGATGACGCCGAGTCCGCCTCTGATGTGAATGCCAAGGCTGATGCTGCTGCCAAAGACCGGGAAGCCGCCCGGAAAGCCGCTGAAAAAGCCAAGGCCGCCGGTATGGGAAAGAATGTTGCCCCGGAAAATCAGGAAAAACAGGATCTTTCCCGTTTCCAGCAGAAATAATTATGAAAGACAGCCGGAGCGGGGAATAAAAAGTTGTATGCGCCGCAGATTTCATCAGGCGGCGGTGAATTCCCGGACTCCGGCATGATAAAAGCGATTTTTAAATACATAAATTATTGGGTTTGTCAACAGGAAAATGTCCGGTATGTTTTTTGGCGGAAAAAGACGGTATCAGGTTGAACTTCTCGGTTCGGAAAAACTTCGCAGAATTGCCCGTCCGGTGGGTGTGGTTGACGACAGTATCCGTGAACTGGCAGAGAATATGATCTGCACAATGGAGGTGTTTAACGGTATCGGTCTGGCCGCTCCCCAGGTGGGAGTGGATTTAAGATTGATAGTGCTGGATGTGCCGGAAGATTCCCGGAGTGAAGCCGGTTCACCCGGCGAAGACGCCTTGCTGGGGACTTTCCCCCGGGCGTTTATCAATCCGGAAATAGTCTCTTATTCCGGAGCTCAGGTGCCGTATAACGAGGGGTGTCTGAGTGTGCCGGATATTTTTGCCGAAGTGATCCGTCCGGAGAAAATAGTATGGCGTGCCGCCGATCTTGACGGAAAGGTCATTGAGTATGAATGCGGCGGTCTGCTGGCCCGCTGCATTATGCATGAAACAGATCATCTTGACGGCCGGATATTTGTTGATCTTCTGTCGGATGCGGAAAAGCAGCGTATCGCCGCAAAAATGGAACGGTTGAATAAATTCGGAGCGCGGCATAATTATGTCAGATACAAAAAAAGCTTGTAAAACCGGATTTTTCACTGCGCTGGCCGGATGCTTCACCCGGCCGGAAATTTTTCATCAGCTGCGCTTTCAGTCTGCATGGCGGACTTTTTTCCATCTGGTTTTTTTCTCTCTTCTGCTGGCGGTATGGACGGCGGCGGCGCAATACGCGGCCGGAGCCGGGGCAATTTCTTCTGCTGTAACGGCGATTGGAGAAAGTTTTGGAAAAATTATTTTCTCTGAAAGCGGGGCGAGACCGGAAATTGAACCGGATCGCGGTCGTCTGGTTCCTCTTTTTGACCGCACTTATCTGCTTTATTATCCGGAAAAGGGTATGAAAGTGCTGCTGCCGTCTGATGCGGAAACTCTGGTGGTGTGGCTGCCGGAACAGTTCATGTTCGGCAGAAAAATGGCTGGCGGCAAAGACTGGGTGATCGGCTTTACCGAAGCGCATGAGGTAGCAGGAGACGGGCTGGAACTTTTTCTGGATTCGCAGTTTGAAAAGAGTTCTGTTGTGAAGTTTCCGGCGCAGACGCTGTCACCTGAAATGCTGGGAGCGAATATAAAGGCGGGCTTTATTTTCGGCACCTTAATTGTATTCTGGCTCCGTTATCTGGGAATGTCGCTGCTGCTTTCCAGTATGTTCTGTTTGTTTTTTATGTGGACGCGCCGCAGTGCCGGGCTGAATTTCCGTCAAGCCTGGGTAATTAGTATTTATTCCGGTATGCCGGGGCTTTTTATCGGCAGTTTTTTCCCTGCGCTGAATTTGCCGCTATTGACAGACAACCTGGTATATGTTATAGTACTGGTGATCTATTTCCCGCTGATTGCAGCCAAGGAGGAACAGCGCAATGAGTGATTTTTTTAAAGTGCAGAATTGGTATCCGGTGTTGCGGGAACACACTTTTCCCACCGGTTTTGTGGTATTGAATCAGGATAGTTTAAGTGCTTTGCAAGCCGGGGTAACTGCCGGAGATCAAGACCGGGCAGTGGCGGAGACGATCTCCAGAATGCAGAGTGTTATGCGTAACATTCCCGGCAACAGCTTTGTTTTCACTGATGAATGCGCTCCTACTGACACGGAGCGTTTTTACGGGAAACGCGGTGCGGTTTACTCTGCCAAAAGCGCGTGGAAATATCTGGCCTTGTCGGAAAAGATCCGCAATGCCGCCGCCGCGGGAAAAGTGAGCTGTATTGCACTGCGCCCTTTCCGGCGGATGAGCCGGACGAGGGAATTCCGGCTTTTTATCCGGGACGGTCAGCTGCTGGGGGCGAGCCAGTATAATCTGGTGCGTTATTTCCACCGTCTTGACCGCAACCGGGAGAATTACTGGGAGATACTGAAAAAATTCTTCAAGAAGGTGAGAAAACATCTGCCGCCGGAAGCGATGGTTATGGATGTGTATATAACTTCAGCGGATGAAGTATTGATTATCGATTTCAATCCCTGGGGGCCCCCGACCGATCCTTTGCTGATGCGGAGCTGGGAGCGGGACTGGACGGTTAAACCGGAATTGGAAATAATTGAATTTCCCACCGAAATAACCGGGGACGTGAACGTCTCCTTTTAGAAACTGTAAAATTGCCTATTAACAAAATACAGGAGAATACCTTTTATGGCCTACATTGTCGCCGGGACCGCCAATGCCCACAAGCTGGAAGAGTACCGTGAACTGCTTAAAGACCAGAAAGTTGAATTAAAATCATTGCTGGATTATCCTCATTTCCCCGGAGTGGAAGAGAATGGCACCACTTTCAGGGAAAACGCGGCCAAAAAGGCACTGGCAACCTGCAAATATTGTGATGTGCCGGCTTTTGCGGATGATTCCGGACTGGAGGTTGCCGCGCTCGGTGGGCGTCCGGGGGTGTATTCTGCGCGTTATGCGGCCACTGATGCTGAACGCATCAGCAAACTTTTGAGTGAACTGGAAAATGTCAGCGACCGTTCTGCCCGTTTTGTCTGTGCCATTGCCATTGCGGTAAACGGGGAAGTCATTGAGACCTTTGAGGGGGAAATAAAGGGCAGGATCGGTTTTGAACCGAAGGGGGAAAATGGATTCGGTTATGATCCGATTTTCATACCTGACGGCTATGACTGCAGCTTTGCCGAGCTGTCCGGGGAGGAAAAGAACCGGATCAGCCACCGGGCGAGGGCGTTTGCCAAGGCACTGGAGTTTGTTGAAGACGAAATGAGCGTGCTGGATCAGGATTTCTGAGTGTAAAATGCAGGGGTATTTCGGCATATTTTCCCGTTTGCGGCGGGAAAAAATCGCGGTTGCCGGACTGGGAGGGGCCGCGGTATTGCTGATGTTGTCGCTTTTGGCGCCGCTGCTGGCGAATGGAAGACCGTTTATTGCCTGGGGAGGGGATTACGGGGAGGGGGTATGTTTTCCCTTTCTGCGGACATTTTTTGCTCCGGACAGCACGGAATTTTTTATTGAACAGTTGTTCAATTACTCATTACTGCTGCTGTTTACGGCTCTTCCGCTGTTCCGCTGGCGCCGCTGGGCGGGGATTGCCGCGGCGGCTCTGCTGATATTGCCTTTTGTGCTTACCGACCGCAAAATGGATAAAACAGATTACCGGGAGAAAAAAGGCACTGCCATTTTTGCTCCGATTCCCTATGGTCCTTTTGAATTAGTCGGCCGTCCCTATGAGAAACCCTCGGCGCGGCATTGGCTGGGAACGGATGAAATCGGCCGTTCGGTAGCGTCAAGAATGCTTTACGGGGGACGGGTTTCACTGGCGGTGGGATTGCTGGCAACGGCACTTGCCATGTCAATCGGAACGCTGGCGGGGATGTTTTCCGGTTACAAAAAGGGAAAATTTGACCTGATTTTCATGCGTCTGGTGGAAATACTGATGTGTTTTCCCACTTTTTTGCTGCTGTTGATTCTGATGTCGATATTTTCGGACTACAAGTTTGAACAGTCCATTCTGATTGTCATTGCGGTTCTGGGGTTGACCGGCTGGATCGGCAGCGCGTTTCTGGTGCGGGGAGAGGTATTGCGGGAGAGTGCCAAAAGTTACATTGAAAGCGCGGCGGCCGCCGGAGTGCCGACCTGGCGGATACTGGTCAGGCATCTGCTGCCCAATATTTCCGGTCCGGTACTGATTTCATTCAGTTTCGGAGTTGCCGGGGCGATACTGGCGGAGAGCGGGCTGAGCTTTCTCGGCTTCGGAGTTTGCACTCCGACACCCAGCTGGGGCAATTTACTGCGCCAGGCCTTTGACAATCCTCTGGAATATTATCATTTAACACTGTTTCCCGGGCTGGCACTGCTTCTGGCGGTGTGCTCGTTCAACTTTCTTGGCGAAGGACTGCGCCGGATAATCTGAATTGCGGTTCCTGCCGAGTGGGAGGAGTGAATTTTCAGTTGATGCCGGATTTTATCAGTGAAAAATCTTCCGTTTTCCCGCCGCGGGAATATTCATAGACTCCCGGTATTTGGCTACGGTGCGCCGGGCCACCGGGAGTTTTTCTTTGGCCAGCAAATCACTGATTGCCTGATCGGACAGCGGTTTGCGGGGATTTTCATTATTGATAAGCTGTTTAATCCTCTCGCACACCGCCCGGGCGGAAATGCTCTCTCCGTCCCCGGAGACATATCCGGCAGTAAAGAAATATCTCAGTTCAAAAAATCCATGTCTGCACAGCAGATACTTATTTGCCACCGCCCGGCTGACGGTACCCTCATCTCTGCCGATATGTGCTGCCACCTCCCGCATGGTAAGCGGTTTGAGTTTTCCCACTCCCTGATCCCAGAATTCCTGTTGACTGTAAAGCAGTTCTTCGGCGATCAGACGCAAAGTGCTTTTCCGCAGGGCGATAGAACGCATAAGTTCATTGGCGCGTTCGACCCGGTTTTTCAGGTAATCCCGGTCTTCACGGTTCAGATCGGGGCTTTCCAGCATTTTAAGATAATAACTGGATATCCGGAGTTTGGGAATAAATTTATCCTCCATCTTTACTGCCCATTCCCCGTTTTCCCGGACAATTTCAATATCCGGCAGAATGTAAGCGGTGTCCCGGCGGGAGAAAACCGCTCCCGGACAGGGATTGAGCGACCGGATGACTTTGAGATTTTCCTCCAGTTCCCCGGTGCTGACACCGAGTTTTGCCGCTGCCGCGGGGATACGGTTGTCGGCAAGATCAGGGAGAGTTTCCAGAATAATTCTCCGGAGCAGCGGAGTATCCAGCTCTTCTGCTTCAAGTTGAAGCAGAAGACACTCCTCCAGATTTCTGGCTCCCACTCCAGCCGGCCCCAGCGACTGTACGATCTTCAACGCTTTTTCCGCATCATCAAGATCAATTTGCAGAACCTGGGCAATATCGGCCAGAGTTCCGGAAAGATAACCATTGTCATCAATACTTTCAATTATCATTTCCGCTGCCGGACGTAATTTCTCCGGGCAGTCGGAACAGGCCAGTTCTTCGGTCAGATGTTCATTAAGCGACTGGTCATGTGAAACGGAATTCAACCGGTATTCCCGGAGTTCATCGATTTCCGGATTGGCATTTGCCTCTCCGCCGGAGTCGGACGAAAAACCGGTAAAATCCTCCTGAAATTCATCCTGATTTCCGGAATACATTTCCTCAAATACATCGGCGTCATCATCTCCGCTGCCTCCGGGTTCAAGGCGTTCGCGGGAGGTATCCAGTTCGGGCAGATTGCCGGGGAGGAGTTCTTCTGCGGGGCTTTCAATTTCCAGAACCGGGTTGGTTTCCAGTTCGTGGTTGATTTCGGAAGCAAGTTCAAGGGTAGGCTGCTGGAGAATGCGCAGGGAATGGAGCATCGCCGGAGCGATGGTATTTTCCAGCTGCATTTTTACTGAATTTAGCTGTTCAAAAGACGGCACCTTGAATTTTCCCGAAAAAAACTGTTTTCTCAATTGAAATAAACACTCCGGTAATCTAAATTATAAAGCTGTATTTTTCAAGTTCACCAATGGAATATTTTATCTGATTTTATGAAAAATTGTTTACGCGTCTGCGCTCTCGGCAGCGGCAGCGGCGGTAATGCGATATTGATTGAATTCAATCGTCAAAGTGTTATTATCGATGCCGGATTCAGCTGCAAGGCTCTGCTGGAAAAAATGCGCTCCCGTTCTTTTGACCCCGGAAATCTCTCGGCAGTGCTGCTCAGCCATGAACATGAGGATCATATCCGGGGCGGGAAAACCTTTTGTGACAAATTGTCCATACCGCTTTTTGCCTCGTCCAAAACGGCGTTGTTTCTTTCCCGCAAGAATAAACTGCCATCCCGGGTATGTGAGTTTGAAATCGGCAATGCTTTTGAGCTGGGGCCTTTTGAGGTGCATCCTTTTGCGGTTCAGCATGACGCCTGTGATCCGGCTGGGTTTTCCATCCGCTGCGGATCATTCCGGGTGGGGATCGCCACTGACCTGGGGCAGGTGACAACTCTGGCGGCAAGGCATCTGGGCAATTCGGATGTTCTGGTGCTGGAGAGCAATTATGATGAAGAAATATTGCTCAACTCCTCCCGCCCGCTGCATTTGAAACGCCGTATCCTGGGTAAACACGGACATTTGGACAATCTTGATTCGATTCATGCCTTTGCTGATCTGCTCAGTGAACGCACCCGGTTTCTTGCTCTTGCCCATATCAGCGGGGAATGCAATGACCGGGAAAAACTCCGCGCCATGGCGGAGGCTGAACTCCGGCGTCTCGGCAGGGAAGATATTGCGCTGGAATTGTTGAAACAGGATGAGCCGGGGGATGTGTTTGAGTTGGAAGATGAATAGAAAATGTTGCCGTTGCGTTGTCTTTGTCTGCAAGGTGAAGTAAATTTTCTGCATTTTTTATTCATTGTTCCGGCGGGGGGGATTGAGTTTCTTCCAGTGGGGGGGAGAAACGGTTTCCGGCGGCGGCTTGAAAAAAACGGCCGCGGTGCTATATTCAGAAAAATAAACTTCGGCAATCCTAATTTATGAAAGGCAGATTTGACCATGCACTTTTCACTTGACGGCCAATGGAAAATGTCCAGCCCTGATTTTCAGGGGGGAGAGGCAATTCCCGCAGAGCTTCCGGGAGATAATTATTCAGCATTGCTGGCGGCGGCGGAAATACCGGATCCCTATTATGGAATGAATGAAAATTTAATTCAGGATTTCCGCCGGATGAGCTGGGTTTTTGAACGGGAATTCGACTGTCCGGATGAACTGTTGAAGTGCCGGAAAGTTTTCCTCAATCTGGAGATGCTGGATACATTTGCCACGGTGTTCATCAACGGAAAACCGGCAATCCGTACCGGAAATATGTTCCGGCGTTACCGGCCGGAGGTGAAAAAATATCTTAAGCCGGGAAAAAACATTATCCGCATTGTCATCGCCCCGCCGAAAAAAGAGGCGGAAAAACGGAAGAAAAATTCCGCATTGCCGATACCTCAGACCGGAATTTGTCAGGTAAAGGGATTGAATTTTATCCGCAAAACACATTGTCACGGCGGCTGGGACTGGGGGATAACGCTTTGTGTCTGCGGGTGTTACCACAGTATTTATCTTATGGGGGTGGAAAACTGCCGGGTGGATTATCTGTATGATGAACAGAAATTTATGCCGGATAAATCCTGTCAGGTAAAACTCCATGCCGTAATTTTCGCCGCTGAAGCCGGAACGACGGAGGCGGAGTTCTGTTTCAATGGCGAAAGCAGAAAAGTACGAGGTAAAGTTCTTCCGGGGGAAAACATAATTTCTGCTGTTTTCCAGGTGGACAAGCCGGAACTCTGGTGGCCGAATGGTTACGGAAAACAGCATCTTTATGAAGTTTCCGTCACGGTGGAAAAAGATATTTTACGCAAAAAAATCGGTTTGCGGCACCTGGAATTGATCAATGCTCCCGACCGTTACGGAGTGTCCATGACTTTCCGGGTGAATGGAAGGGATGTTTTCTGCAAGGGGGCGGACTGGATACCCTGTGACGCGCTTTATTCCCGGCAGACGCCGGAGAAGATGGATCAGCTGCTTTCAGATGCCGCCGATGCCAATATGAATATGCTCCGGGTGTGGGGAGGCGGCCAGTATGAACACGAATTTTTTTATGAATTATGTGATGAAAAAGGTCTGCTGATCTGGCATGATTTTATGTTTGCCTGTTCACTGTACCCCTCGGACAAGGCGTTTCTGGATGAGGTGGAACATGAATTGCGCCACCAGATCCGTCGTCTCCGCAGCCATCCTTCTATCGCGCTCTGGTGCGGCGATAACGAGGTAATCGGTGCCATCGGCTGGTATGAAGAAAGCCGCCGCCGGCGGGATGAATATGTGGTTAATTACGACCGGTTGAACCGGAAATTGGCTGAAGTTGCCGGAGAATGTGATGACAGCCGGGTATTCTGGCCGAGTTCTCCCTGCGGGGGGCCGGGTAATTTCAACGACGGATGGCATGATGACAGCTGCGGGGATATGCACTACTGGGAGGTTTGGCACGGCGGAAAGGAGTTTGAGTCCTATTACCGGGTGCGGCCGAGATTTTGTTCGGAATTCGGTTTCCAATCCTTTCCGTCGGAGGAGACGGTGCGTTCGTTCTGCCCGGAAAGCGAAATGAATGTCTTCAGCCCGGTGATGGAGCTGCATCAGAAAAATGACCGGGGAAATCTGCTGATAGTGGGGATGTTCGGGCGTTATTTCCGGATGCCGGACACTTTTGCCAACTTCCTGTATTTGAGCCAGGTGCAGCAGGCGCTGGCGGTTAAAACCGGAGTGGAATTTTTCCGTTCCCTCAAGCCGCGCTGCATGGGAACGCTTTATTGGCAGCTCAATGACAATAACCCGGTGGCTTCATGGTCAAGCATCGAATACTGCGGCAAATGGAAAATACTGCATTACATGGCAAGAAAATTTTATGCCCCGTTTCTGGTTTGTGCCCGGCCGGAAGAGAACGGCGATTTTTCGGTTTACTGCATAAGTGATCTGCCGGATGCCGGCATTGCAGAAGTGGATTGCCTGATTTACCGGGTCTCCGGTGAACTTGTCAGCCGGCATAAAGTGAAAGCCGCTGTTGCGCCGGACGGAGTTAAAAAATTGCCGCTGGTTTTAAAGAAAAAAGAGTTCCGGGATATCCCGGGAGGCGGTTTCGCCATACTGCGCGGCAGATTGACCGCCGGAAAAAAAGAGTATGCTTCCGAAAATACGGTCTATTCTGACGTGTTTAAACACCTGGAACTCCCGGAGGTAAAATTGACAAACAAGGTGGAAAATGCCCCCGGAGGAAAATATATTACCCGATTGTCCGGCTCTGCCCCGGCATTCTTTGTAACACTGGATACCCCGGGAATTCCGGGAGTATTCTCAGATAACGGATTTACCCTGCTGCCGGAAGAGGAAAAAATCGTCACCTTTACCCCACGCAACCCAAATGAAACCAACTTGACCAAAGTAAAAAAATCCCTGAAAATCAAACACCTGCGCGAAAGCTACTGACCACTTTTATCAAAATGGTATTAAAAGGGATACTGCGGGAAGGAAAAACCTTTTGAGGAAAGGTTCTTTCCTTCCCGCGCCCATCCTTTTCCAAACCTATTTGGGTAACATTGCTTCAATTTAGAAATTGAAGCAATGGACACCAAGGCATAAAGCACAAAAACAAAAAAAGTACTCTGAAAATCAGGATAAGAATGGGGGTTACCGGTATGCTGGAAAGAAGAACATTTTACCCGCATAGTTTTTTAATGTTTTTGCGGGAAGGAAAAACCTTTTAAGGAAAGGTTGTTTCCTTCCCGCACCCATCCTTTTCCAAACCTTTTTGGATTACATTGCTTCAATTTGCAAAATTGAAGCAATGGACATCAGAGCATAACTTTGCAAAAAATAGAAAAGCATACGGTATCAAGATATAATTATTATTTTTTATGGGGTTCAGGCACAATATGTTATAGAAAAATCTTGATTTGCTGTTAATAGAAAAACGGTTGGATTGGATAGGGTTCAGAGATTGGCCGTTCTCATGGAAAAATAAAAAAACGGGCGAACCGTTTTCAGCGGTTCCGCCCGTTGTCTGTTTTGTTTTTTGCCCGGGGGATTTTTTAATCATCCCCCCGGCAGATTTTTTAATTATCCAGTCCGGGGGATTTTTTAATCATCCCCCCGGCTTTCTCCGGAGATTTTCAATCCCCCCGGGTAATGCTTGTTCCCTGCGCAAGATTACTTCAGGGCCAGCTGGAAAGTACGAATGGCAGAAACCTTTTCCGCAATTTCCTTGAGCACAGCTTCCGGTACCGGAGTGCATACCTGGATAACCGCCAGAGATTTGCCGCTCTTGAGATCCTGGGGAGCGCGGATGTCAATGATGTTAATATTATTGGCACCCAGCGTTCCGGCAATTTTTCCGATCACTCCGGGTTCATCCTGATATTCCACAAAGACGTGATTGCCGGTCAGATTGAGATAGAGATTGTCAAAATCATTGATGCGGGAAGCCATCAGACGGTTTTCCACGATAGTTCCGCGGACGCTGACTTTGCCCGGATTGGCACCGCCAACGAAAAGATCAATGGTCATGGAGTCGCCGTATTTCTTGTTCTGATCCACATCCCGGTTTACCAGTTCGACTCCGCGGTCGGCCAGGAAGGCTTCCGCATCTTTGGCTGCGTTGTCGGGGGCAAATTCCGCCGCAATTCCAGCCGCGATGGGAGCAGTCATATATTTGGCAAATTCGGTTAGGCTGCCGTAGAAACTGGTTTCAATCCGCACCGGATTGTTGTCTTTGCCGAGGTACAGTGAACCAATCTGGGTAAGCGCATTGGCCAGAACCTGATACTTGGCATCCAGACCGTCCGGCACCGCCTTGTTGACCACGCATTTGGTAATGCCGCGCTGGAAGTAGTCAATTGTCTGTTCTGCGGCACGGCGGGCGGCGGTGAAATTGGCTTCTTTGGTATTCGCGCCCAGGTGGGGGAGCATCACATCGGCAATGTCCGCCACGCTCTTTTCCCCCGGAGCATCCTTGGGATAAACGTCGTTGCAGTAAACAAGTTTTTTCTCCGCCTTTACTGCGCGGATGTCAGCTTCGTTGACAATACCGGCTCTGGCGCAGTTGACCAGTACCAGACCCTCTTTTACATTGGCAAGAAGATCCTTGTTTACCAGACCGCGGGTTTCGTTGTTTTCCGGAATGTGCAGAGAAATAACATCGGAGCGTTTGAAAATGTCTTCAATGGAGCAGAGTTCCACTCCGAGTTCTTCGGCGCGATCCGGAGAGAGCACCGGGTCAAATCCCAGAATTTTTACCTCAAAACCGGAAAGACGCTTGACCAGCAGCTGGCCGATATTTCCCAGTCCGAGAATACCGACGGTTTTTCCGGTAAGTTCACGGCCGAGGAACTTGCTCTTTTCCCAGTCGCCGCGGCGGGTGGAATTGTCCGCCGGAATGAGGAAACGGTAAGCCGCCAGAATTACTGCGATCACCTCTTCGGCCACTGCGTTGGAGTTGGCTCCGGGGGTGTTCATCACGTCAATATTCTTTTTGCGGGCATACTTTATGTCGATGGTATTAAATCCGGCTCCGGCGCGGACCACCAGCTTCAGTTTGGGCAGAAGATCGATGATTTCCGGGGTGACAGCTTCACTGCGCACGATCATTACATTGGTATCGGCGTTTTTGGCAGCCAGTTCGGCCAGCGGAGTAGCGGAGTCCTGCACGACTTCAAAGCCGTTTTTCGTCAGAAGTTCGGCGGCGAATTTGTCCAGCTTGGTGGGAATAAGTACTTTATTCATGATTGGCGAAACTCCTTAAAATTAGATTATTCAAGTGTTTTGTGCATTAATGTACAGCCGGATAGGTGAAAATGCAAGTAAATTAGATAAAAAAATATCTAAGTTTTCAATAATTTTCCTCTCTTCCATACATTTCGAAGCGTCTGCGGTACTCAACCGGAGTCACCCCTGCGCTCTTCCGGAATGCCCGGTAAAAACTTTCCAGACAGTCAAAACCGCAGATCCGGGAAATTTCTTTTATCGGGGTAGCAGTGGAACAGAGCATTTTCTTTGCTCCGGTGAGCTTCTCATTGAGCAGAAAGCGGTGCGGCGTGGTATCCATGAAGCGGCGGAAGAGCAGAAATAAATGAGATTCGCTGACTCCGGCGTATTTTGCCACCCGGGAAATACTGTCAATTGAGGCGGAGTTCTTCCTTATATAATCCGCCGCCCGCAGTAACGCCACCGGACTGTTATTAAGATCATATCTCACACTTCTGGCGGCTTCCCAAAGCAGTTTGGCGTGGAGATATTCCCCCAGAATTTCCCGGTTGCAGCGGTCATCGTGAAATGATTCCAGCGCGGAACGGGCAAAATCCATTGCGGAAAAATCCCCTCCCAGCCGTACTGCCCGGGGCAGATCAGTACGGGGCGACGAATTAAAATACAACAGAGCCAGACACCGGTAGGGATTTTTTTCATCTGTCCGGCTGACCGTTGATTCTCCGGCGCAATGACGGAAAAGGGTGTTGCCGCCGAAAAGTTCATCTCTGCCGCCGCAGTTGAAATGAACGCCCCCCGCGGTGATAAGTTCAAAATACTCCTCACACGGCCGTATTTTCCGGGGGATAATGGGACGGTTCAGCGGTGCTTCATAATAGTATATTTTAATCAGGCGGCAGGTCGGCTTCAAGATGTTTTTCTCCTTAACTTTCCAAATATAACCTTGATTTTGCTGTTTTCAAGCCGGAATGACAAAAAAATACTTTGTATCAATAAATAATAGTTTTTGTCAATGTCTTTTTCAAAAAATACGGTATATTTTGATAAAGAGACGCCGGAAAAAGCAGTTTCCACGGCGCGGAAAAAAATAAAGGAGAATTTTCCGATGAAACCGATTTCTGTACAGTTGTTTTCTCTGCGTGACGCTTGTGCCAAGGACTTTGTCGCCGTTTTGAAACGGGTCGCCGACATTGGTTACAAGTGCGTAGAACCGGCCGGATTCTGGACTTTGCGCCCCCGTGAACTCAAAAAAATCGTCAATGACCTGGGTATGGAAATAATTTCATCCCACTCCCCCTGGGCCAGATGGACGGGCAACACCGGGGAATGCATGGAACTGGCTGACGCCCTCGGAATAAAGAAAATTGTCTGCGGTTACCGCCCGGATGATTTCGAAGACCTCGACGCCATCAAACGTACCGCGGATAACACCAATGCCATGCTGGAAATATTCACCCGCAACGGTTTTACTCTGTTTCAGCACAACCATGACTTTGAATTCCAGCGTCTTGACGGACGTTTGAAATACGATATCTACCGCGAACTCTGCCCGGGAGTGAAGTTCCAGTTGGACTGCTTCTGGTCCACCAACCTGGGTACGGAAGACCCGGTGGCTATTCTCAAGAGTTACGCCAAAGATACTATTTCTCTGCACATGAAGGACGGTATCTGCAAACAGCATGTGGAGGGTAAAAAGATGGTGAACGGCCTCCTGGAGCGCAAAGTCGATCTGCTCCCCCTGGGCACCGGTACTCTGCCGATCAAAGATCTGATCGCCGCCGCCCCGGATTCAGTCGAATCCATCGTGGTTGAGCTGGATTATGTTGACGGAGATATGTTCGAAGCGATTGAAAAGAGTTATCATTATCTGGTGGACAACGGCCTTGCCGCCGGAAATAAGTAATTGAAAAATCCAGTATGGAGTCAATGTTATTATGGAAAGAGTAAAAGCGGGAGTTATCGGCTGCGGCAATATTTCCAACGCGTATTTCAATGCGTCCAAAACCTTTCAGAATCTGGAAGTGGTCGCCTGCGCCGATATCAATATGGAAGCGGCCAAAGCCAAAGCTGAGGAACACTCCATCACCGCGCTGACAGTGGATGAACTGCTGGGGCGCGATGATATTGAACTGATTATCAATTTGACCGTGCCCAAGGCGCATACGGAAGTGAACATGGCCGCGCTTAATGCGGGAAAACATGTTCACAGTGAAAAGCCCTTCGGCATCAATCTCAAAGAGGCCATGGCGGTAATCGAGCTGGCGAAAAAGAAAAATCTGCGGGTCGGCTGCGCTCCGGATACATTTCTCGGCGGCGGACAGCAGACCTGCCGCAAACTGATTGACGACAACTGGATCGGCCGTCCGACTTCTGGAACGGCATTTTTCCTGGGACATGGTCCGGAGGCCTGGCATCCCAATCCGGATTTCTTCTATACTGAAGGCGGCGGACCGATGCTGGACATGGGACCGTACTACATTACCGCACTGGTAAATCTGCTGGGACCGGTTAAGCACATTGTCGGCGTAACCGGTAAAGCGTATGACGAACGGGTGGCGGGACATGAAAAAATCCGGGGCAAAAAAATCAAGGTGGAAGTACCTACCCATTATGCCGCGGTTCTGCAGTTTGCCCAGGGTGCGATCATCAGTCTGATCAGTTCCTTTGACGTTTACAAGCACAATCATAAACCGATTGAGATCTACGGTACTCTCGGATCGCTTTCTGTGCCGGATCCGAATACTTTCGGCGGTGATGTGGAAGTTTCAGTACAGGGGCGCGACTGGGCAAAAGTCGGTCACACCCACGGTTATACCGACAATATGCGCAGTATCGGCGCGGCGGACATGGCTATGGCCATACGCACCGGACGCAAACACCGCTGTTCCGGCGAACTTGCTCTCCATGTGCTTGACGTTATGACCGGCGTCCAGAAAGCGATGGAAAACGGCGGAAGTTACGATCCGGTAACCACCTGTGAACGCCCGGAACCCATGCCGATGGGATTGATGAACGGCATGATCTGATCCGGTTATGGAAAAGAAAAGACGGGAAGTTTATCTGCCTGCTGTCCGTGTGTATTCACGGGCGGCAGACGGGTGAATTTCCTTTTTTTCATTGAGACGGGGTTGTTTTTTGAAAAAATCTGCGGTATTGTTTCCAGAGGTGACCGGGGATGCCGGAGGAAAAGTTAAAGCCGGAGATTTTTTCAGGAAATTTTGACTGGCCGTTTGAAAATTGTCAACCCTTAAAAATATAAAGGAGGCTGTGATGGGGAAAAAGATTTTTTCCGGAGTGATTTTGTTCGCCTTGGCGTGGGCTGCCGCGTGGGCTGAAGTGGTGGGAAAGGTAACTCTCGACCGTGAAAACGCGCTCTACCGTGCCGGGGAGAAAGCTGTGTTCACCATCACTGCCGAGGAGGATGGCAAAGCAAAGACCGGCGTGCCGCTTACGCTGATGATTTTCAACGGCAGTGAACAGAAGATAGAAAAAATTGTTACCGGAGAACAGCCGAAAGTTCTGGAATTAACCCGGGACAAACCGGGCTTTATCATGGTTCAGGCCCGTCCGGGAGATGTGAAAAATTACCGCAACATGGGAATAGCCGGGGCGGGATTTGAAGTGGAAAAGATCCGGCAGGGATTTCCCAAACCTGCTGATTTTGACCAGTTCTGGGTCAGGGTAAAGGCTGAAGTCAAGGCCAAGATGGGAAAACCGGTTCTCAAGGAAGTGAAAACTCAGAATGGAGCCGTTGAATATGATTTAACCCTGCCCCTGGGCGAGGGCGAAGCTCCGCTTTCCGCCTATTATTCCAAGCCGGTCAACGCCGCGCCGAAATCCTGCCCGGCGTGGATAAGTTACCATGGCGCGGGAGTGCGCAGTGCCAACAAGACCGGCTGGCGCAGTGCCCGTTTCAAATGTATTTCCATGGACGTCAATGCCCACGGCATACCCAACGGCAAAGATGCTGAATTTTACCGTAAACTCAGCACCGGAGAACTCTCAAACTACTGGAATCGCGGTTTTGACAGTGTGGATAAATGTTACTTCCGGGGCATGATTGAACGCCTGATCGCCTCGCTGGAATTCATCAAGTCACAGCCGGAATGGGACGGCCGTATTCTGGTGGTTTCCGGCGGAAGCCAGGGCGGCGGACAGGCTCTGATGGCGGGAGGTGTGGATGAGGATGTAACCATGGTGGCGGCTCTGGTGCCTGCCATGTGTGATCATGGGGCCTATCTTAACGGACGTCTGGCGGGGTGGCCGCAGGCACACCGGAGCCGGATATCCAATTTCAAACCGGAAGTGGCGGCATATTTTGACAGCGCGAATTTCGCCTCCAGCATTAAAAAGGCGAAAGTATTTGTCGGCGTGGGGTATATTGATGTTACCTGTTCTCCGGACAGCGTTTACGCCGCGTACAACGTGATTGCCTCTCCCGATAAATCGCTGCTGATTGAGACCCGTTCCGGTCATGCGCTCAGCCGTGACGCCTACAATAAACAGAATCAGCAGATTTACGAGCATCTCGCCGGAGGCACCGCCAAACCTGCCAGGGCAAAGTAGGGTTCAAACCCGGGGAGGAGAACAAAATCCTCCTCCTCAATAACAAAGTCGGAACCTTTGGCCAGAATTTTAACATGCGGCAGACGGTTGAGTTGCAGGAAAAAGTGTTCCAGCCAGAGTTTTTCCGCCTCTTCCGGGGTGGTATTGCGTTTTTTCCCGGCCGCGGCATAACGTTTGCGGGCGGAGTTGAGAGAGAAAAATGTGCCGTTCGGTGACTTTTCTGCAAACTTGGAATAACAGTTGAGAATTTGTTTCCGGCGGCGCGGCCACTCCCGGAGCACCGCCGCGCTCTCCCGCTTCAACGCGGCGTCAAAGGCTTCGCCGCCGGAACGGGTGATGCCGGTGTAAATACTTTTCAGTCCGGCATAAGGTATAAATTCCCTGGCTTCCAGAATGATCCGGGTCATCCGCCGCCGGAAAACGGGCAGGCGGTGGAACAGAGACTGCTTTTTCACCCCGTAAACATCCACCAGGGCAAAAGCGTTTTTCTCCGGAGAATAAAGAATGTTGCCATTATGAAAATCCGGATGCCAGATATTTGCCTCAAGAATTTTCCGGACAAAATCAAAATACCCGGATACGAAAACCGGATCTTTTCCGGCAGATTTTTCCCAGGCACTGTTGCAGTCAATTGCGTCTGCGGCAAAATTTTCTGTGACCAGCACGTCAAATTCTCCGCTGGAATAAAATTTAACCGGCCGCACCGCCGGAATATTGAGTTTTTGCAGCAGCAGCAGGGAATTATATTCTCTTTTTGCCTTGGAGTAAAGCGGTTTGCGTTTTTCCGACTTGAAAAAAAGATTGCCGTCCCGCCACACCCGGCGCACCGGATTGGATTTTATCAAAGTGACATTTTCCGGTTTGCCATCGGCGTTTTCTGTAGAAAAGCAGGATTGTCCGGAGCCGTCCTGCCGGATATGTTCACGACAATCTGAACTCATACTCAATTATCTTTCTCCGCCTCATCGTCCGGATCCGGCAGCAGGCAGAAAAGAAATTCCGTCCCGCCGAAAACCCGCAGCCGGACCTGGCTGAAATGCTCTGACGCCGCCTGCAGGAATTCTCCGGCACAGCCTTTGCGGTCAGGCAGTTCCCAGATTAACAGTGCGCCGGGATTTTCAGAGATGAAACGCTTTGATTCCAGAATACGCCGGAAATCATCCAGGCTCTCTTCATAGGGAGGATCGGCAAAAATAACGTCAAATCCGCCGCCGAATCCGCCGCCGTGAAAAACATTCATGCCTCTCAGGGTAATTTCCCCGGCGGCACCGGAACGTTTGACTTTTTCAATATTCCGGTTGATGCACTTGATCTGGCGGGGGTTTTTCTCCACCATAACTGCCCGCGCCGCCCCGCGGCTGGCGGCTTCCAGCGCGAAAGCTCCTGAACCGGCGAAAAGATCCAGCACTGCCGCATCTTCAAATGACCCCAGGCTGGCAAACAATGCCTCCCTCGCCCGTCCCAGGGTGGGACGTACGGAAAGGCTTTCCGGCGTATCCAGCACTGTGCCTCTGGCGGTGCCGCTGATTATGCGCATAAAAAATACTCCTGTCTGACTGTGCCCGATCCGGGGGGAATGAATATTCCGGCACGGTGTTTTTCTGAAATTGCCGTTGCGGTATGGAAAATCTGCCGCAACGGGGAACGGTTTTTTTCCCGGATCCGCCTGCGTTCAGAGCAGAATGTTTTTCTGCCGTTATCCGCCGGCTTCAGTGATGGAGAAAACATCCTCCGGCAGTTCTGCAACTGTCAGGATCCGTCCTCCGGCAGTTCTGCTGCTGTCAGTTCCGGTCTATTTTAATCCCGTTGTCTGCTTCCGGTCTATTTTAATCCCGTTGTCTGCTTCCGGTCTATTTTAATCCCGTTGTCTGCTTCCGGTCTATTTTAACCCCGCACCCGGTCAGTTGCCGGTTTTTGTCAACCCCGCTGTCAGCTGCAAGTTATCTTAACCCCGCACCCGG
>CASECL010000072.1 GCA_949286445.1 uncultured bacterium
GCATTGCTGTGCGGTCGCATATCCCGGCCGATGACTACTTTCTCTGCTCCGGTAAAATCAATGTATGCGCGCCCGATTTTCTCCGCCATCTGCGCGTCAAGATCTGCCGGGTAAATCCCCCGGATATCATAAGCCTTGAATATGGACATAGCAGTCTCCTTTCGATATGTATTTTAAAATAATTTTTTCAGCATCTTTGCCAATTCCGGTCCGTATGGCGGATAGCGCAATTTGAAATCCGGGAAAAATGGTTTCTGCATACAGCTTTTCAGGTGGCTGAACGTTTCAAAACTGTATCTGCCGTGATAAAAACCCATTCCGCTTGCTCCCACTCCGCCGAATGGCAGTTCCGGATTGAGCAGCTGCATGACCGTATCATTAATCGCCGCGCCGCCGGAACTGGTACGGGACAAAATTTTCTCCTTCCCTGCCGAACTGCCGCCGAAATAGTACAGTGCCAGAGGTTTCGGCAACTGATTTATTCTGGCTACGGCATCATCCAGGCTGGTTATTTCAATCACCGGCAGCAGGGGACCGAATATTTCCTCTGCCATTATCGGACTGGAAAAATCCACTTGATCAATAACCGTCGGAGCAATATAAAGTTCATCCGGTTTTTTTTCTCCGCCGCAAATCAGTCTGCCGTCATCCAGCAGTTTTACCAGACGCTCATAATGTCTGGCATTGACAATTCTGCCGTAATTTTCACTCAATGAGGGATCATCGCCGTAGAAATCATGTACTGCCTTGCGGATCTGATTGATGAATTCCTCTTTGACGCGCTGATGTACCAAAACATAATCCGGAGCTACACAGGTCTGACCGGCATTAAGAAATTTTCCCCAGGCTATTCTTCTGGCGGATACTTTCAAATCGGCATCTTCATCGACGACTGCCGGGCTTTTGCCGCCAAGTTCGAGCACCGCCGGAGTGAAATTCTCTGCCGCCGCCATTGCCACATCCAGTGCAGTTTTTTTGCCGCCGGTAAAGAAAATAAAGTCAAATTTTTCTTTAAGTAATTCGCCGATAGCTTCGCCATTGCTGTCAGCTATCAACACTTTTACCGCGTCTTCATGGCCGAAGTCACGGATAATCTGGGCGATCACCCGGGCTGAAGCCGGAGATTGTCCGGATAAAGTAAGCACAACCCGGTTTCCGGCGGCCAGAGCTCCGGCCAGCGGATCGAGAGCCAGCAGAAACGGATAATTCCAGGCATTGAATATCAGCGTTACCCCGAAAGGCTCCGGTATTATTTTGCCGCTTCCAGGCAGATTGAAAATGCTCAATCCGGCGCGCCGGGGGGCGGCGAGGCGGTTGATTTTACCAATAAGGTACTTTATAGCAGTACAGCATGGAATATATTCACTGCTCAGAGATTCACACTCCGAGCGGTGCAGATCTTCATGCAGTGCATTTACCAGATAATCACGGTTTTTTTTCAGTGCGTCCAGCAGATCCCGGAGCATTTTTTCCCGCTCCGCCACACTGTAACGATTGCCGGAGGAAAAAAATTCTTTCCCGGAGTTTAGAAATGTTTTGAAATCATCCATAAAGCAACGTTATTTCCGCTTTTAATTTTCGCTCTCCAGCTCTTCGATAATCTTTTCATCCAGCGGAGAAATTGATTTTATTCTGGCGGTACGTCCGCCGGGAAGTTCAACTTTGTCGCCCGTTGTATGACCGAGCAGGGCGGCTCCCAGCCGGGTACGGTAAGCAAGATAATTGCGATCCGGATCTCCGTCCCAGGCTCCCAGCAGATGCATTTTTTCCACTTTGCCGTCAGCGTATTCCAGCTCAATGGTAGAACCGGTTACCACTTTGCCGTCAATTTTTATATTCCGGAAACTCATTGTCTGGGTACGGGCAAGATCGCGTTCCAGTTCCGCCCGTCGCCGGGACAGGAAGTTTCTTCTCTCTTTGGCGGCATCGTACTCAGAATTTTCCCTTAAATCGCCGTGAGCACGGGCTGTTTTCAAAGCCTCCCGGTTTTCCGGTACCAGCACATTTACCAGATGTTCCAGTTCATCGGCAAGTTTTTTATGCGAGCGGGCAC
>CASECL010000073.1 GCA_949286445.1 uncultured bacterium
CATGAACGGCTTTGGAACAAATATTTAAAAGTCAACTGAATATACAGAATTTTTTTTATGAAATTAAAAACAGTTTTATGCCTGGCTGCATTCGCAGCTATAGGTAATATGCTTCAAGCAGAAGGGTTGAAAAATCTTCCGGAAACTAAATCTCCGAGGATAAAAGTCAGTGACCGGGTATGGTCCAAAATCCCGGGTGATGCCTATGTGTGTTTCTGGAAGGACGATAAACTTATGCCCATAACCCTCACTGTGGACGATAATTCTGCACCGGATCATCAGTGGTGGATGGAAATGGCGGAAAAATACGGTCTGAAAGTTACCTGGTTTGTCATAACCTCCCGGATAGGCGATAATCCGAACAGTTATTTCGGAACCTGGGAAGGCTTCAAAAAACTCCTTGATGCCGGACATGATATCCAAACTCATACGGTATCACATTTAGACAATGACAAACTCACAATTGTCCAGGAATACGCTGACTCCAAGGCAATACTTGAAGAAAAATTTCCCGGTCATAAAGTTCTGGCCGTTGCCTATCCCGGCGGCAAAAACAGCAAAAAGAACTCCATTCCGGAAGCATCAAAAATATTTATTTCCGGCCGCGGCGGCAGAGGTATAGCCAATCAGTCTGACCGGATAAATTACATGGAAACCTGCAGTTTAAGCGGCTACATTCCCTTTAATCAGCAGGAGTGCCGCTGGGTCAATGTTGAGGATTGCCTCAACCCGAAAAGCCGCGGCTTCCGGAACTGGATGTGCATACATTACCACGGCGTAAATAAACCGGAACAGCGCGCTAAAGCAGAAGCCGCATTCCAAAAACTCAAAGAAATGGAAAAAGATATTTGGGTTGGGACATTTGTTCAGGTTACTCAGTACGGGCAGGAACGGGATACAGCGGAACTTAAGGTCACCAAAAATACACCTTCAGAAATTGCGTTCAATCTCACTGACAAAATGGATGATACGCTTTTTAATTTTCCGCTCACGGTAAAAGTGTGTGTTCCCTCTGACTGGAGCGGCGCAGAAGCACTTCAAAACCAGAAGCCGGTTGCCTGCGAAATTCAGGAAAAAGACGGGGCAAAATATGTATTCGTCCAGGCGGTACCAGACGCCGGAGAAGTAACCATAAGGAAAAAATAATTATGAAAAAGACAGTAGTGCCGGTATTGTTATTTATGGCATCAGCCATGCTTACTGCCGCTGAGTTCAGCGTCGGAACGGATGATTTTGGTGCCTCCGGTAGAGTTACCGGAAACACGTTCAACAAGGATTGGCCGATTGCCAGAGCTCTGGTGGGCGACAAAGTCCGTGGCGGAGGCTTGATGCTCAATCCTCCAATGACCGGAGCATTATGCGAGATAATGCTGATTAAACCGGTTGACATCACCGCGGTCGGAATTACCGGACTTAACTACCACGGCGTGCGCCAGGTTAAGAGCGTGGACATCTCTCTGGACGGTAAATTAGTCAAAGAAAATGTTGAACTGCCTTTTGCTCCGGGCAAGGAATTTAAAATTCCTCTTGACGGAACCAAGGCCAAAACTATCGGCATAAAAGTTCGCGATCTTCATCCCATCTCTCAGGTAAAAGACCGCAGAACCGGTAAAATGAAACCCGGTCCGAACTGGGGCGGTTTTGCCAGATTGCGGGTTTACAGCTCAACCAATCTGGCTGAAGATATGAAAACTCCGGCTGAATACAAGGTCTCCCCCGAATCTGCCGCGCTCGCATTTAACGCCGAAACTGCGGCTCCGGTAAAGGCTTACACCAATCCCCGCCAGACCGTTGGCAACCCGTGTACCATCTGGGATCAGCAGGATATCGATGAAATCAAAGCCATGATGAAAACTTCTCCGGAACTGAAAAAACAGTACTCCGATCTGCTGAAAAAAATGGATGCCCTGATATTGCGCCCTATCGATATACCGCAGGGGAAAAAGGATGAATTTGGAAAATATGTCCATATTTCCGACCGGATCAATGGCACTAAACACAATCAGCTGGCTCTTGACATTTGCGATCTTGGTATTGCCTATGCCTTGAGCGGAGATAAAAAATATGCCGATTATGCCGGAAAAATGCTGCTGGCTTACACTGCGGCATACAAAACTTACGCTCCAGGCAACCGTCCCGGATTTGCCCATGACGTGGGCATGGTTTTTGATCAGCGTTTGAGCGATGCCACCTGGCTTATCCAGATTGTGCGCGGATATGACCTGGTCTATAATGCGCTTTCTCCGGAAGATCGTAAAACCATTGAAGACGGTCTTATCAAGGCCAATGCCAAGTTTATCGCGGCCAACCGCCATGTGCTTATGGCTCCGACTAACTGGTCGGCAATCGACGTATGCTCCATACTTATGGCCGGATATGCCACTCATGATAAAGACCTTATCGAAATCGGCACAAAAGGCTGGAATAATCGTGGTAACTGGGTCGGCGGATATCCGCTCCATTTCAGTGATAAATGTATTGATAAAGACGGACTCTGGGCTGAGGGCGCAATGGGCTACCAGTTTATGGCCATGCAGGCTCTTGTGGCCATGGCGGAAACTCTGCTCCACCACAATATAGATATGTATTCAGCCAACAATGGTTCTTTCAAGAAGCTGTTTGATTCCGCAATACGTTTTTCCTATGCCGATCTTACCACTCCGGCCATTCACGACTCCGGCCACGCCAGTATTCTCGGGTATAACTCCAACGTGTTTGAACAGGGATACAAACGTTACCGCGATCCGAATTATCTGACCTTGCTCAAGAAAATTCCGCTGATTCTTCCGACCCGTTTCCAGATCTTCAGCAATTCCTGTTTGTGGGATCTTGACAAGAGTGTTCCGGCTCCGCCGCTCAATGTCAACAGCATCAACTTCACCGGCGTCGGATATGGAGTTTCCCGTCTGGATTCCCCCAAGGGACAGACCTACCTGCTGCTTGACTATGGCCCGAACCGTTCCCACGGCCACCCGGATAAGCTTAACATCGACCTCTATGCCAATGGCGAACAGCTGGTTATCGACCCCGGCAGTATCTGGTATGAGCGTCCGCTCTACCGCCGCTGGTATCGCACCAGCGTGGCACACAATACCATCGTCGTGGATGAAAAGGAACAGCGCGCCTGCGGAGCTACCTGTCTGGCTTACGCACCGTCGGAAAGCATGGCCATTCAACGGGCTTCAACGGATCAGCCGTATCCCGGAGTTACCATGGACCGCAGCCTTTTCCTGACGCCGGAATATATGCTGGATATTTTCGGTGTATTTTCCAAGATGGAGCGCAAGTATGACCTGCTCTATCACGTCCGCGGTTCTTTTGAAATTCCGGAAAAATTCACTGATCGCAAAGAAAAATTGACCGCAGAAGGTTATTGCGAACTGGGAGAGGTTAAATCTTATACCGGTAAAGACTCTCAAGTTTTCAAATTCACCAGTCCCCAGTACAAAAACACCAGCCGGCTCATCACTGCACCCGGATATAATACTGAATATATTACCGGAACCGGACATTATCAGAATGAACGTCCGCTTACTGTCATCGAGCGCAGAAACGGGAAAAGTGAATTTTTCTGCAATGTTCTGGACTACACCGGCAAAGATTATGTAAAGAGCGTAACAACTGCCGGATCTCCGGAACAGGGTTTCTGCGTTGCCTACGTTGATACGGTTAACGGCATTGATGACGGCGTGGTGAATTTCTCCGGAAAGACGGTCAAGGCCGGCAATATTGAAACTGATGCCTTGCAGGTATTTGTCCGCACTGATGTCAACGGCAAAGTTTATTCCGCCATGATGGCTGGCGGTACTTTCCTGAACTTCAGCGGCAAAAATGATAAATTCCGTCTGGAAAGCAATCCCAGAGGTATTGCCTATGTGGAAAAAACCGTGGTTGGCAGCTATATCGTCGGCAATCTCTCTGAACAGCCGGCAACGATAACAGTAAATGCCTCCTGGAATAAAAATCTTACCGCTGCGGAATTAAACATTTCCGGAACTATCACCAGTAAACTCGGTCCGGCATCAGACACTTTCAAATTGGCTCCCGGAGCAAGAGTTGAACTTCTTCCCGCCGGCAATGAGGGCTTCAATGCCGTCAAAAATGCGGAACGTAAACGCTTACAGGCTGAAAGTGAAGCCCGGGAAAAGGCGGAAAAAGATGCCGCACTCAAACGCTCTGCCGAACGTAAGTCCGGCAGCGAAAAATCCCCGGTGAAGGGTTTCTACCGGGAAATACCGGCAGTCAGTTTTGTCGGCGAAACCGGCGGCAAAATCAATCGTCTGAAAGGACGTACCGCTTCCAAAAATACCGAGATTGCCCAGGGCTGGAATGATATGGGACATTTTCTTGATTATGAAGTAGATGTACCGTCAGACGGCTATTACAATCTGGGTATGCGTTACTGCACTGAAATGCAGAAACCGACACGGAGTATCCGGGTCAACGGTACAATTCAGGAACCGGCATCCCCGCTCCAGGTGGAAAATACCGGCGGCTGGGCAAGAAGCAACGATGACTGGAAGGTGGCTTTCGCCAAAGATTCCGCTGACGGATCAAACCTGTTGCTGAAACTCAACAAAGGTAAAAACGTCATCCGGCTTGAGAATAATGATGGATTGGGCATAAACGTTGACTACATTATCGTTTGCAGTCCTGACAAAGTACCCAAAAAGTAAATTTTATTGATTATAAAACTACATAATAGCGGTTTTCCCGGCTGTACATACTTGTTCGCCGGGGAAACCGTTAACCCACAAAAACAAGTATAATGAGAGCAGAAAAGATTATCAGCGATTGGAATATTTTTTATTCCCCGGTTTGGGCAGAAGATTTTGAGGAAAAATCAAAAACAGTTGAACTGCCGAGAATATGGCAAATGGATGAACCGGATTATGAAGGAGCAGTCTATTATTGGAGAAAATTTAATTTTACAGCTGAGGATCTTGAACTTGCGCTCCGATTGCGTTTCGGCGCGGTAAATTACCGGGCTGAAGTGGAAATAAACGGTAGAAAAGCAGCATTTCATGAGGGAGGCTATACTCCATTTGAGGTCAGATTGGATGGAATGGTTCATGCCGGTGAAAATCTTGTCACCGTCAGAGTGGTCTGCCCTCCCCGCATGTATCCCTATGAGGGGCTTCAGGCCAGTTGCCCGATACGTCAGACACCGGTGCCGTCCTGGAAAACGGGCTGGTATTATCCTTTCGGCGGCATCTGGCAGGAAGTAAAATTGATCAAAAGTCCGAAAATTTTTGTTGCAAATGTATTTATACGCCCGGAAATAGATCCGCCGTCAATTTCTGTAACCGTGACACTTTCAGAAAAAACCAGCGGAATACTGACGGTAGAGATAAAAGGTTTTGAAAGCAGACAAATTCCTTTTTGCGGTGATAAAATTGAATTTGATTTTAATATGCCGGGAGCAGAATTATGGTCTCTGGAAAATCCGGCACTTCATATATTGAAAATTGAATTTAACGGCGAAGAAACCGATTGGCGTTTCGGATTGCGTAAATTCAGCTGTGCCAACGGTAAATTTTATCTTAATGGGAAATTTGTGTTTCTCCGCGGTATTCTGCAGCAGGGGCTTTATCCCGGCATGATTGCCGCACCAATGAACCGTGAATTTGCAGTGCGTGAACTTGAGTTGATAAAGAAAGCCAATATCAACCTTATCCGCGCCCATCTGAAACCAACTCCGGAATACATGCTCGACCTCTATGACGAAGCCGGAATTCTGGTCATAGCGGAACCGCCGGTCGGCTGGGTAAGTTATGACGACAAAGTCGAAGAAAGAGTGAGAAACGAAGTGGAATATCTCGTGCTTCGCGACCGCAATCACCCCTGTGTAATACTCTGGACCTTTTTCAATGAGTTTACTGATACTGTCTATGCCCGGGATAAGGACCCGGCAAAACTGGTGAAAGAGTGTTGCGAACTGGGAGTAAAACTCGATCCCACCCGTCTGGCCACCGGCAACTCCGGCAGCAGTCCGGATATGCATGCGTCTGTGGGGTTCGGGATTTTCGGCCAGGGTTTGAAAAAGGCGATCCCACTTACCGATGAACATATCTACTGCCGTGCGCCGCTTAATTCAGCAGATGCTGAGAGACTCCGCAGAATAAGTCCGGGCAAAGATGCTCTGCTCTGGGTCAGTGAATTCGGCACCAGCAGTTTCCCGGACATGGACAAACTTCTGGATGAATACGGCGGCAATAATAATTGGGTGGATTACCGGCAGAATAAACTTTACCGGGATTCGCTCCATAATGCTTTTGTTGATTTTGAACTGGATAAATGCTTCGGCAATGAAAAAGAGTTTTACCGGTTGCTCGGCGTTGACCAGAATATGATGACTGACGCCATGTTGAGAAGTTTCCGGGCCAATCCGGATTTGGCCGGTTACAATATTACTCAGTGGGCGGATGCCGCCAGCGAATGGGGCGGGATTGTTGATCTTTTCCGCAATCCTAAGTCATCTTATTACATTTACGCCAAAAACAATGCTGATGTAAATGTCATAATCGCAGTGGAAAAACCATTGATTTATGCCGGAAGTACAGAAGAAATCACCCTTTATCTCAGCAATGTAGGAGATAAGGAAGTTGAATATCAGGGGATATTCCGTATTATACTTGACGGAGAAGTTCTACTTGAACGCAACATCAAGGCAAAAGGCGGCATCGTGCAGCTGGATAAAATTTCTTTCTGCTTTGAGCGTCCTGGAAAATACAGCCTTGAACTTTCCGGAGATATTGCCTCTGACCGGATCGGGTTGACTGCGGTAAAAAATATTATCGGAGAACTTCCTCCGTTTTCTCTGCTGGAAAACACTGCCCCGCCGCGTACTCCGATATCTCCGCTGCGGGAAAAACTCCAGCGTCTGGGACTTTATCCGGCAAACCAGTTTGAACAATTCAATCCGCCTCCGGAAGTTCCGGCAGTGGTGCATATGCAGGGTAAACTGCCGTCATTACGGCTGTTCAGATCGCTCCAGGTTTTGCGCAAAGAGGTGGAAGAAGAGGGCAAGACCGCAATATTTATTGACTGCGACCTGGGCAATTTAAGTGATTTCTTCGGCGAAGACCGTCCCCTGGAATTTTATGCGGTGGGCTGTTACGCGGGCAATTACAATCTGGCAATGGAAGAAGGTATCTTCAGTTATGCCGATGAAAAATACAGCATAAACCGTGCTTACAGCGAATTTTATCCGGCAGGCACAGTAGATGCCTATTATCTGAAAAGCAGGGGTTACCGGCTTCATGCCATCGGAGTTCATCCGGAACAGTTCGGTATTGAATCACAGGTTCAATACGGTTCTTTTCTTGCCTCGAAACAAATTGGCAAAGGCCGTATAGTACTCTGTTCCATGCGCATTTTCGACCGCCTCGGTTCAGATCCGGCGGCAGATGATTTGTTGATGAATTTGCTCAGAAAATTTTCCTGAAAAATTTGTATATTTAAAAAAATGGATTATATTGTCTGCAGGATCGTTTGCATCGCGTCAACTGCTTTGTTATAAGGATTTCGCAGACCTTAATGCCGGGTTGAACCGGACGGAAGTCATGCCAGCTGATTTTAATGTTGGCCGGACAGGGTGTTTTTCTGCGTTTATTATCATTCTGCCGGGGGGGGCGTGATGCAACATGTTGCATTATAACACTTTTTTTACGGAGCGGAAAAGTGACAGAAATCAACCGTCCGGCAAAGCGTATCGATGTAGCGCGCAAAGTCGGTGTATCGGTGGGGGCGGTAAGCCAGGTTCTCAACAACACTCCGGGAACCAGAATACGGCCGGAGACAAGAAAGCGGATTATTGAAGCGGCAGCCGAGCTGCACTATGTACCGAGTCTGGCAGCCAGAGCACTCAAGTCGGGCAGAAGCAATATTGTGGCGGTTGTGCTTTGTTCCAGTGATGTGCTGTTTGACCAGTACTGTTCCGGTGTACTGTACGGTATCTGGGGTGAACTGGTAAAGAAAAAACTCAAGCTCTGCATTGACATACTTAACGAAGACCTTGATGCAACTGAACTTTTCCGCAGTAAAATTGCCGATGGTATAATTTTCATTGCGCCCAGCAGGAAAATAAAAAATCTCAAAACACTCGCCAAAGCCGGATTTCCGGTGGTCTGCCTGGGAGACTGTGTCGCTGATGTACCGACAGACTATGTAGACATTGATAATTTCCAGAGTGCTCACGATGCAGTTAAGCACATGCTTGACAATGGGTTTGACAAATTTATCATCATGCGCGGCCCCTGTGAATACAGCTGTACCGAGCCGCGTATGAAAGGCGCGTTAAAGGCCTTGGAAGAAGCTGGCATATTCTGTGCTCCGGAAAATATTATTGAGTCAGAATTCAGCCGGGAAAAGTCAAAAAATACCATGTTGCAACTGTTGCAGAAAAGCGGCGGAAAACCGGAATTCAATGCCGTTTTTTGTGCATCAGATGAAATTGGGTTCGGTTGTATAGATGCATTCCATGAGGTCGGAATCACTCCGGGAGAAGACATTGCCGTGATGGGAATAAATGGTTTCGGTGAACATTTTCTCAGCAACAATGTGAGCAGTATGAAGCAGCCGTTGCCTGAAATCGGCGCGGAAGCAGCACGTCTGCTGCTGGCCAGAATTGAAGACCGTACCAGACCGGTTTGCACAAAATTTTTCAGTACTGAACTGATCGTAGCACAGAGTACGGTGAGAAAAGGATGCAATAATCATGGAAAAAATAAATTCTGAATTTACGCTTCCACTGTATACGCAAAATGTTGAAGGGGATTTTCAGCCTTTTCTGGAATTTTATCCGCTGGCGAAAAAGTCTTCACCTCTGGGCGGAGTATTGGTAATTCCAGGCGGCGGATATGGAGGTCGTTCCCAGCATGAAGCCAAACCGGTAGCAGAAAGATACAATCAGCTTGGTTTCCATGCCTTTGTATTGCAATACCGGGTGTCCCCCAGCCGCTTTCCTGCCCCGCAGCAGGATGTATTTGCAGCAATAAAAATTCTTCGTTCAATGAGTGGAGAATTGAATCTTGCTCCAGACCAGATTGCAGTTTGCGGTTTTTCCGCCGGAGGTCATCTGGCGGCATCTGCCGGCACACTGGCAGAAGAATTCAATGCGGTTGATTCAAAACCCAATGCCATGATTTTATCTTATCCGGTAATAAGTCTTGCAGCAGATTTCGCGCACCGTGGCTCCGGAGAAAATCTGCTGGGAGAAAACTTCACCCCGGAAAACGCAGAAAAATACAGTCTGGAAAAAAGAGTGAACAAAAATACTCCGCCGTCATTCCTCTGGCATACCGCTGATGATGAACTGGTTCCGGTAAAAAACAGTCTGGTGTTTTTCGAAAATCTGCGGAAATATGACGTCACAGCAGAATTGCATATTTTCCCGCACGGGCCTCACGGTCTGGGACTGGCTCCGGAATTTCAAACCGTGGCAATATGGCCGGAATTGTCTTCTCTCTTCCTGGTCGAACAATGCGGCTTTGATAACATAAATACCGTAAAATAACAGTAATTATTTGTTTTTTTATAACTTGCAGTCTTGAAAGTAAAAATTTTACCATTATATTATGTTGTCGTCAGTGGTAAAATTTTTACTAATCCAAGGAGAAAAAAATGTCAGAGCTTACATCAAAAGAGAGAGTTGCCCGTCAATTGGAGCACAAAAGCGTTGACCGGATTGCAGTTTATGAACAATTCTGGGGCGAAACTATTCGCAACTGGACCCAGAAAGGACTGTTTCCGGAAGGCGAAGATCCGGTTTATCACTTTGATCTCGATCTTTCAGTGGTATGGACGCCAAACTATATGCTGGATCCGTTCTTCAAGGATCAGACGGTCGCCGAAGATGAAGATACTCTGACCTATCTCAACGGTAACGGAGCTACGCTGAGAAAACATAAAAAGCACGCCTCCACTCCGGAACATATCAATTTTGCCATCAAAACCCGCGAAGACTGGGAAGAAAAAGCCAAACCGCTGCTCAAAAGTGTTCCCATTCCGGACCGGATCAAGGCCGATTTGTATGTGAGCAGTAAAAAACGTGCCAATGAAGCCAATAAATTCTTCTGCTATGCTGGAATTCCGGTTTTTGAGTGTCTCCATCCCATCTGCGGCCATGAAGATCTGCTTATGGGCATGGCTCTCGATCCCGACTGGGTGAGAGAGATGAGTGAAACTTATGCCCGGCTCAATATTGACATGATGGAATATACTTTTAACACCTACGGTCTTCCGGACGGGGTATGGTTTTATGAAGATATGGGCTTCAAGGGACGCCCTTTCATGTCTCCTGCAATGTATGGTGAACTTATTCAGCCCTCGCATAAAAAGATCTTTGATTATGTCCACAGCAGAGGACTGAAAGTAATTATGCACTCCTGCGGTTTCGTTGAACCGCTTCTCCCCGGCGCGGTGGAAGCCGGAATCGACTGCCTGCAGGCAATGGAGGTAAAAGCCGGAATGGATCTTCTCCGCATCTACAAAAATTACGGAGAAAAAATTGCTCTTATGGGCGGTCTTGATGTCCGGCCGGTAGCCAATAACGATCTTGAGGGTGCCAGACGGGAAGTTGAATCCAAGGTGCCTTTTGTCATGAGGCATAATGGATATATATTCCATTCCGACCACTCCATCCCGGAATCAACCAACTATGAAAGCTATGTGAAATTCCTCGAACTGGCGAGAGAATTCGGTACATACTGAGGTTGACATACAGAATTGAACGGGAAAGTTACCATAAGTGAAATTGCCGCCGCCGCCGGGGTCTCTCAGGCGGCGGTGTCGCAAGTGCTTAACGGCAACTTGAAAAAAGTCAGCCGTTCCACCGGCGAGCGCATCATTCTGCTGGCAGAAACCATGGGGTACTCCCGGCTGAAATTAAGCCGGCATGTCGGTTTTGTCAACACGGTGTATTTGACGGCGGCAGAACAGGCAACTTACACCACCTTTTTCAATGATGTGTATTACCAGCTTCAACTGCGCTCTGCCGAGGCGAAAATTGAACTGAGTGAAGTGGTGCTTACCCGGGAAAATTATGAAAAAACGCTGCATTCTCTTTATGACAGCGCGGATGTATTCTGCACTTATTCATCGGAACTGGCAGATAAGCTCATACAGGATAAAAAGAAGGTAGTGGTCTTCCAGTCACACCGCTTTAAAGGCGAATGCACCAGGGTTGAATGTGATGATTATGCGGCAGGGAAAATTGCCGCGGAATATGCTTTAAGCAGAAACTGCCGATCCGCCGGAACTGTATTCTGGCATGAATCGGATCCGCGTTTCTGCGGATTTACAGAAAATTTCATTGCCGGAGGCGGAACTATATCTCCTATCAACCGTTTGATTGTACCGGCAAATCATCAGGAAGCAGAAGCAATTATCTCCCGGTATTTTCTGAATGCGGCAGGGAAATTGCCGGATATATTTTTCTGTTTTGCAGACAACTTGATTTTTCCCCTGCTCCGGGCGGCGAAAAATGCCGGTCTGAAAGTGCCGGAGGATTTTGGAGTAATCGGAGCAGACAATCTTTACTGGGGCAGTGTCAATACCCCAGCCTTTACCACAATAGATCTTCAGCCGGGGCTCTTTGCCGAACGCCTGATTGCCGCAGTACACCACGTTTACTCCGGCGGCAAACCATATGTGGAAAATATCCCGGTACGTCTACTCAAACGGGAAACTATGTAGTCGATTATGCAAAACCCTATTTTGAGACAGTTTTTAGGAAATGAGAGTGCCGCGTACTGTCGTACGCAAGCTCAAAATTGACGCCAAAACTGCTCGAAAGAGGGAGAACGTAAGG
>CASECL010000074.1 GCA_949286445.1 uncultured bacterium
GGCGGCTCGGAGGAGACGCACGAGAAGATGACGGAAACGGCGATAAAGTTCAATGAAAAACTGGCCAGGAGGGGTAAAAAACTCCAGGATTTGAGCCGGGAGGAATTTGCCGACATGATCGCCGAGGCTTCCGAGTAGAGTCAGCCTGGCAGCGGAGGGTGTAAAAAGGCGGCCGGAGCTGCGGAGTAATTTCCCTTTTTCACCGGAACCGGATTGCAGGGCAGGGAAATCGGAATACGGTGATGGAAATGGAAAAGACTTTAAACGTAAATGACCGGGATGAAATACTGCAAAATCAGTATTTCATCCCGGTAATTTTTTTCTGCAGACTGTGGTAAGAATTCCAGTTTATCAGGCGTGAACAACGGATTCTATTTTACTGATATTGTTTGTTTCCTGAAATGACTGTTTTTCCCCCGCACTTTTCCACCCCCCGGAAACAGGGGATGGAATTTATTTTCCCCGGAGATTGGTTTTTTCCGGTATTTTTCACGCTTCCCGTCGGGTGGCCAGCTGATCGGCGGTTACCGCAAAAATAATGATCAACCCGATTACCACCAGCTGAACATTGGTGGAAATATTAAGCAAAGTAAGCCCGTTGCGCAGGAAACTGATCAGCAGTGTGCCGATGACCGTACCGGTCATGGTGCCGCGTCCGCCGTTGGGTGAACACCCGCCGATAATAACTGCCGCAATAACATCCAGTTCCAGTGATAATCCCGCCGAAGGCTGGGCGGAACTCGCCCGCGCGGTGGTAATCATGGCAGCCAGACCGACAAAGGCTCCGGTAATGGCGTAAACCCAGACCAGAACTTTATTTACATTCACCCCGGCATGGAATGCGGTTTCCCGGTTTGAGCCGATAGCGTAAACGTATCTGCCGAACGGAGTGTATTTAAGCAGAAATCCGGCGGCAAGTATAACTATGGCAAAAAGCAGTACCGATGACGGTATGCCCAGAATTGAACCGGTATCCAGAAAACTGTATGATGATACGGCAAATGGTTTGCCGTCATTAAGCAGATAGGATATGCCCCGGAATACACTCATTGACCCCAGGGTGACGATAAAGGGTGCCAGTTTTAACCGGGTAATCAGAACCCCGTTGGCCAAACCGCAAATTGCTCCGGCGGCGATACCCGCCAGGGTGCCGGTAAACATGCTCCAGAATCCCATGGGAATAAATATCCCGCCGGTGATGTCCGCCCAGCCGCCGCCGGACAATGCCAGCATCACGATTGATCCGGCCATGCCGCATAACGCCAGCATCGCCCCCACAGAAAGGTCGATTCCCGCAGTGATAATGATAAAAGTCATACCGGCTGCCATAATGCCGTTGGCGGAGGAACGGCGCAGAACGTTCATGAAATTCTGTACACTGAGGAAATTATCCGGTTCCAGAAAGGCCCAGAGCGAAATAATGAAAATCAATGAGGAAAATGAAAACAATTGTTTAGTAAATTTATTCATGATCAAAGTCTTCCTTTGGGGTTTACTCGCTTACTGAAGAAAGGTGCATTACCTCTTCCGGCGTGGTTTTATCTTTGGGCAGATCTCCGGCAATCCTGCCGTCCCGCATAACAATCAGCCGGTCGCAGACGCCGAAAAGTTCCGGCAGTTCCGAGGAGATAATCAATATCGCCTTTCCGGATTGCGCCAGCTCATTGAGCAATGAATAAATCTCCTTTTTCGCCCCCACGTCAATCCCCCGGGTGGGTTCGTCGAAAATGAGAAATTCCGAATCCGCCATCAGCCACCTGGCCAGCAGAACTTTCTGCTGATTTCCGCCGGAAAGCGAGTCTGCCGGGGCGTCCGGTGAACTCCATTTTACTTTGACTTTTTTCCCCAGCTGGAGAGATAAGTTTTTCTCTTTTGCCAGTTCCAGAAAATTTTTCATCCCGATGAATTCATAGTTCGGCAGGGTGATGTTCCAGGAACAGGGAAGATTGGTACACAGTCCGGTGCGTTTGCGGTCTTCGGTCAGAAAGGCAATTCCGCTGCGGATGGCGTCACGGGGATTTTCAATTTTCAGCTCCACACCGTTAAGAAAGCATTTTCCTGAAATCAGCGGGTCAACCCCGAATATCGCCCGTGCTGTTTCCGATCTGCCTGCGCCGACCAGTCCTGCCATGCCGGCAATTTCACCGGAGCGCACTTCAAATGAAACATTTTCAATGCCGTTGGCCGAGGTGAGATTTTCCGCCTTGAATACCACTTCTCCGATTTTTGGCGTTCTTTGCGGATAGTAGTCGTTTAATTCGCGTCCCACCATGTGCCGGATTACTTCAGGAATATCCAGTTTTGCGGCGGAGCCGGAGGCCACCACTTCGCCATCCCGCAGGACGCTGATGTCGTCCGCCAGCATTTTGACCTCTTCCATGCGGTGGGAAATGTAGATTATGGTAATTTTTCTTTTTCTGAGATCATGGATAATCCGGAACAGTATTTCCGCCTCTGCTTCGGACAGCGAACTGGTGGGTTCATCCATGACAATAATTTTTGCATTTCGCATCAGGGCTTTCAGCAATTCCACAATCTGGCATTCCCCCGGCGACAGGTGGCGGATCAGTGCTTCCGGATCGATTTTAAAACCGTATTCATCAATAAGTTTTTTCACCGCCAGTATTTCCGCTGCGGTGTCCACCGTGTGCAAAAAACGGCTGGACAGAATTTCACTGCCGAGAAACACATTTTCATACACCGAAAGATCCCCTGCCAGTTCCAGTTCCTGATAAAGCATGGAAATACCCGACTGGATGGAGTCCATTGGATTATGGAATATTTTTTCCTGACCGTCAAGAATAATCCGTCCTTCATCCGGGGGATATACTCCGGCAAGAATTTTCATCAGAGTTGATTTTCCGGCTCCGTTTTCACCGCAAATGGCGTGAACGGTACCGGGGCGGACCCGGAATGTGACGTTGGATAACGCGGTTACCGGTGGAAAACGTTTGACAATGTTTTCCATTTGGAGAATATAAGGACTGCTGTTCATTTTACAACCCCAGTGCTTCCGGAAACTTCCGTTTCATTTCTTCCAGATTATTTTTTTCCACTGCCATGCTCGGCACCATAATGTTTTTATCCACCTTTTCTCCCCGCAGGATTTTCACGGCGGTCTTCACCCCGGTGTAACCGATATCGAAAGGATTCTGGGCAATAACCGCCAGCACTTCACCTTTGTCAATACCCTCCAGCAGAACCGGGTCGGAATCAAATCCCACAAAAGCGATTTTGCCTGCCGCTTTCTGGTTTTGGATGGCCTTGTAAGCTCCGACTGAGGTGGGGTGATTTACCGCAAACATTGCCTGAGTGTCCGGAAAACGGGTCAGCAGGTCAACTGCTTTCTGTCTGGCATCATCCACGGTGCCGAGGGTATATTGTTCCGCCGTGATTTTAATATCGGGAAATTCTTTTTTCAGTGTTTCCTTAAAGCCGGCCGCTCTGGCATCGGTGGAAGCGGAGTTGGGAACGTACTGGATTAAAAGCACATTGCCCTTGCCATTGAGTGCTTTGCCGATCCGGCGGGCCGCTTCCGCCCCCCCGGCAAAATTGTCGGTGCCGGCAAAAGAGTCGTAAACATCGGTGTCCGCCGGAGAATCAATCAGAACACAGGGAATGCCGCTTGCCTTGATTTTCTCAATCGGGCGGACCATGGCTTTGAAGTCATTGGGGCCGAATACTATTGCGGAAACTTTTTGGATCAGGGCATCTTCCACTGCCTGGATCTGTTTTTCCCGGTCGGTTTCTGTTTCCGGTCCGTTCCAGGTGATGGAGACATTTTCTTCTTCGGCGGCTTTCCGGGCTCCTTTATGAACAACCTCCCACCACATATTGATGGTGCCTTTGGGGATAACGGCGATTTTGATGCCGTTATCGGCTTTGGCCCGGCGGTGCATAATTTTTTTGGCAATGCCGCAGGTCAGCAATACGGCTGATACGGCAAGCAGAAGAAAGATAAAAATGTTGTGTTTGTTCATGATTGGCTGCTTTCCTGTTGTTTGTTATCGCCCGAAATTAGAATATAAGTTTATATTTTATGCGCATTCCTTTTCTGTGGAGACGTAACGCTGGAAGCGGAAAATACTTTTCACTGTTAAAACTTTTCCGGCGGCGGTCCGGTTCTGCCA
>CASECL010000075.1 GCA_949286445.1 uncultured bacterium
GGACAGTTTTCACTGGAGGCGGTCGCCTGTCTCGGATGCTGCAGCCTGGCTCCGGTAATGAGCGTTAACGGTCGGGTTTACGGAAATCTGGATCGCCGGAAGACGGCGAAAATACTTAAGGAGTACGCGGCAAAATGAGTGAAAATATTGTTAAAATCAGAGTAGGTACCGCCTCCTGCGGTATTGCCGCCGGTGCCGGAGCCGTATTGGACGCGCTCCGGGAAAAGGCTCCCGCGTCAATTCCGGTAGAGGAAACCGGATGTCTGGGATATTGTTTTGCAGAGCCCATGGTGGAAGCGATTACCGCTGACGGCGGCAGTATCCTGTACGGCAAAGTCGCGGCAGAAGATGCGGATAATATCCTTGCGCTGGGTGAAAACAAACGTTTTGAAGTGCCGGAAGGACGTAAAAAACGGGAATTGACCAAGGTAATGGCTCTGGCCGGACGTATTAACCCGGTGGATTTTGATGATTATGTTGCCCACCGCGGTTACGAGGGACTGAAAAAGGCCCTGGCTATGTCTCCGGAAGAGGTGGTCAATGAGGTGAAAATATCCGGACTCCGCGGCCGGGGCGGCGGCGGATTTCCCACCGGCACGAAGTGGAGTTTCCTGGCGGCGAAGAAGACGCCGGAAAAAATTCTTATCTGCAATGCTGACGAGGGCGATCCCGGCGCATTCATGGACCGTTCACTGATGGAGAGCGTGCCGCATCAGATGCTGGAAGGTATGCTGATTGCCGCTTATGCCACCGGAGCCACCAAGCTCTTTATTTACTGCCGGGCGGAGTACCCGCTGGCAATCAAGCACCTCAATATTGCCATAGAACAGATTTATCAGCATAAGCTCAATGTCATCAACGGCCGCGAACTCGAAATCGTGATTAAAGAGGGCGCAGGTGCTTTTGTCTGCGGTGAGGAAACCGCATTGATCGCTTCACTGGAGGGCGGGCGCGGCACGCCCCGTTTCCGTCCGCCGTTTCCGACTGACAGCGGATGGAAGAACTTCCCCTCGATGATCAACAACGTTGAAACCTATGGCAATGTTCCTCTGATATTGCGCGACGGCGGTGAAGCATTTGCCAGCGTGGGAACCGAGGGGAGCAAGGGAACTAAACTTTTCGCTTTGGCCGGCGACCTGAAATACCCCGGACTGGTGGAAGTGCCCATGGGTATAACGCTGGGTGAAATTGTTTTTGATATCGGCGGAGCTGATCCGGAGAATGTCAAGGCGGTTCAGACCGGCGGTCCCTCCGGCGGCTGTATCCCGGTGGATAAATTTGATGTTCCGGTGGACTACGATTCACTTAAAGCTCTGGGCGCGATTATGGGATCCGGCGGTATGATTGTAATCGGCAAAAACCGCTGCATGGTGGAGACGGCGCGTTATTTTCTGGACTTCACGCACCGGGAATCCTGCGGCAAATGCACCTTCTGCCGGGTGGGTACCAAGCGGATGTTCGAAACGCTGGAACGGATCACCCGCGGCGAAGGCGTGCCGAAAGATCTGGACTTCCTGGCGGATATCGGACCGAAGATCAAAGCCGGTGCCTTGTGCGGACTCGGTCAGACCGCGCCCAATCCGGTGCTGGCAACCTTGCGTTATTTCCGCAACGAATATGAAGATCATGTTATTCATCACCGCTGTTCGGCATTGCAGTGCAGCGCGCTGGTGGATCTGAAAATTGACAAGAGCAAGTGCGTCAAGTGCCGTATGTGCATCAAAACCTGTCCGGTGGGAGCGATCAGTGATGACTTTGTTATCGATCCGGACAAGTGCACCAGATGCGACAGTTGCAAGGAAGTGTGTCCGAAAAAAGCTATTTCACGGGTGGGGAAAGGGTTGTAAAATATTATGAGTAACGTGGAATTTATTCTTGACGGCAAAACCGTTTCCGCCGCGCCGGGAGAAACCATTCTTGAAGTGGCGCGCCGGGAAAATATTTATATTCCGTCCCTGTGCCGGGACGAACGCATCAGCAAAAATACCAGCTGTTTTGTCTGCGTGGTAAGAGACGAGAAAACCGGGCGTTTTATGCCTTCCTGCGCCGCCTGTCCGGCGCCGGGACAGCGGATTGACGCTTCATCGGAACAGGTTCAGTCCATGCGGCGTACCGCTCTGGAGCTGCTGTTGAGCGAACACTCCGGAGACTGTGAAGCACCCTGTACCATGGCCTGTCCTGCTCACGCCAGTGTGGAGGAATATGTGCGCGCCGGACGCAATGGCGAATGGCTCAAAGCATTGCAGATTATCAAACAGCGCATTCCGCTGCCGATGAGTATCGGGCGGGTGTGTCCCCGGTTCTGTGAAAAGGACTGCCGCAAAAATATTTTCGGCAAACCGGTGGCGATAAATGAATTCAAACGGCTGGCGGCTGATTTGTATTACGATACCTACATGGAGGAACTGCCCCCGTCAAACGGCAAAAGTGTGGCGATTGTCGGTGCCGGTCCGGCGGGATTGAGTGCGGCATATTATCTGCGGCTCAAAGGATTTGAGGTAACCGTATTTGAAGCCATGCCTCAGGGCGGCGGCATGCTGCGTTACGGCATTCCGGAATACCGCCTGCCCAAGGCAATTCTGGATCGTGAACTGGCCCACTTTGAAAAGATGGGTGTGCTGTTCAAATATAATATGAAGCTGGGAGTCAATGTCTCCCTGGATGAATTGAAACAGAATTACGATGCGGTCGCCATCTGCGTCGGCTGCTGGAAAGCCTCCGGTTTGCGCTGCGAAGGCGAGGAACTGGCGGTGAACGGTATCGATTTCCTGCGGAAAGTGGCGGAAAACGGCAATACCGGCGAAAATCCCGGCAAGACCGTGGTAGTGGGCGGCGGCAATACCGCCATGGACTGCCTGCGTACCGCAGTGCGTCTGGGCGGCAGTGAAGTAATTTGCTTCTATCGCCGTACCGAAAAAGAGATGCCGGCGGAAAAACTGGAAATCGCCGAGTGCCGGGAAGAAGGAGTTAATTTTGAATTTCTGGTTGCCCCGGTTAAACTGGAGAAGCGTGACGGCCGTCTGGTTCTGACCTGCCGCCGCATGGAACTGGGTGAACCGGATGCCTCCGGCCGCCGGAAACCGGTGGAGGTAAAGGGCAGTGAGTTTGAAACCGTCTGCGATACGGTCATCGGTGCAATCGGTCAGAAGTGCCGGATGCCGGAAGGCGTTAAAGTTAATGATTTCGGTTACGCCGGAGCCGAACATGGTAAAGCTCAGGTGGAGGGCAAGGTTTTTGCCGCCGGAGACTGTTTGAGCGGCGCGGCCACCGTGGTGGAAGCGGTTGCCGGAGGACGGAAACTGGCTCTGGAAGTGGATAATTTTGTTACCGGAGCGGCGATGCCGGAAGAGCATGAGGTGTTTGTCAGCCGGGGCAGAAAATGGCAGGGAATGAGCGAAAAAGATGTGGTTTTCCTGCGCAAGGATGTCTCGAATGCTCCGCGTCAGGAATTGAAATTCATCCCGCTGGAGGAACGCAAGACTACGTTTAAAGAAGTTTGTTCCACCATGACCCCGGAACAGCTGGCAGAGGAGGGCAAACGCTGTATTGAGTGCTCCTGCACCGACAAGGCGGATTGCAAACTCCGTTTCCATGCTGAACGCTGTCATGCCAGAGTTGATGTCATCAAAGGCGAAAAACTGCCCCCGTCATACGATAATTCACATCCGGTGATTATCCAGGACCGCGGCAAATGTATCAAATGCGGTATTTGCGTCAAAACCTGTAAAGAGGTGGTGAATAAGACTTTGCTTTCCGCCAAGAAACGCGGATTTTTCACCTACGTCGGAACCAGTTTTGACCGGACATTGCCGGATTCCTGCGCCGAGTGCGGCGAGTGCATCGAACATTGCCCGGTAGGCGCGCTGGATTGGAGAATAAAGAAGTAATCCGGCCTTTTTCCGCCGCCGCAGGAAGAATGGAGAGCATTTTTCCGGGCATGGCGGCGGGAAAATTAAAAAAATAAAAGAAAGCTGAGGTGAGTGAATTATGGGGGGCAGAGAAGACAGCGTGGCACTGGGAAAACACGTTACTCTGGAATATTACGAGTGTGATCCGGAAATACTCGCTAACGGCAGGGTAATGGAGGATCTTTTTATCGCCGCGGCCAAAGCGGCGGGAGCTACGGTGCTGGGCTCAGACTTTCATGAATTCACCCCGCAGGGGGTAAGCGGCTTTGTGATTATTGCCGAATCTCACTTTTCGGTGCATGCCTGGCCGGAACACGAATATGCCGCAGTGGATATTTTCACTTGCGGTGATTCCATCAATTTTCAGGTGGCGATTGACACCCTGAAAGCCGGAATGAAGTCCGAACAGGTGATTATCTCCGGAGTGATGAACCGGGGAATAGTGGGAAATAACGGGGTGGAACAATTCGTTCCCCTGTTTGAAGACGACAGTCACAGTTACGCTTTGTCCTGGCGCAAACGCTTTGACGGTACTCACAGCCGTGGTATTTCGGTCAATGTTGATATTTATCAGCCGGAAAAGAGCCGGATGGGGTCGGCAATCCAGATCGGCAGACTGGTAGAGTCGGCACTGCTGAAAATGAATTTGGATACTCCGGGTGAATTTCAGTGCGGGGAGGAACATTTGAAAAGCGGGGAAAAGGTGTTCAATTTATCTCAGCCGCTGGGAGACGGAGCGATCAACGGTCAGTTCATGCCGGAGTCGGAACGGATTTATCTCTACATTTATCAGCATAATTATTTTGAGCCGCGGCATTTTGCCGAGCTGATGCTGGAAACCTTTGGCGGCAAATATTACCGGATGCAGCCGTATTTGCGGCGTTAGTTTTTCCGGAAAGTTGAAAAAATGGATTATGCGGAGAAGCGATCTTGCTTCTCCGTTTTTTTATCGTTTCTGGGGCGGGAAGAGAGAGAAAATTCCCCCCGGGGAGAGAAAAAAAGAGAAAAGTACAATGCCGGGTGCTGTGCTGAAAACAGCGTGGAAAATTATTCTGCTTTGCCTTTGGAAAATGACTTCATCCAGTCCGTTTCATGAAAAATCACCCTGCAACAGGGCGCAGGAAAATACAGTGGAAAAGCGGCAATTCTGCCGGAGCTGAAATAACGGCAAAAAAATGGCAGTCCTGCAAGGATTTGAACCTCGACAAAGTGAACCAGAATCACTTGTGCTACCGTTACACCACAGGACTGCGGAACAGTGTTTAATATAGCACGCTTTTTTTAAAAAACAAATCCTTTTTTATATTTTTATCCTTGATTTTTGCCGGTTTTAAATTAGATTATATGTACGGTGCCCGGCACGGGGGGTGTCAGTTGCCGTGTACCGGGGGTCAGAACAGCTTTAATTCAGGTTTTTTTATGCTTCATTATTTATCTTTTCTCAGTCAGTATTATGGTCCGTTCCGTCTTTTTGATTACATTTCCTTCCGTGCCGGCGGCGCGGGGATGACCAGTTTTCTTTTAGTTTTGCTGCTGGGCGGTTTTACTGCCAGATATTTGCGGAAACTCAACGCACAGGCCGCCGACCGTTACGCCGGGATTATGCCGCCGGAATTCATCGATCAGAACAAGCTTAAGACCCCCTGCATGGGCGGTGTACTGATTGTGGGAGCGGTGGTGGCTTCTTCGCTGCTTTGGAACCTGCTGGACAAGACGCTTACATATCTATTGATTGTGAATATGGTCGGCTTTGCCGCCATTGGCTTCATAGACGATTTTTACAAGGTATTCCGCAAACAGCGGGATGGATTGAGCAAAAAAACAAAATTTGCTTTCCAGACGCTGGTGGCGGTGCTGATGGTTTACTCTCTTTATAAGCTGCCGGAAACCGCACCTTTCATGGATGATTTCATGCTGCCCTTTATGAAGACCCCCTGGTTTGAAAGCAAATTTGCCGCGGTAATTTCAGTTTTTGCCATCGTGGGAGCGGCAAATGCCGCCAACTTCACTGACGGAAAAGACGGATTGGCTGCGGGGTGTACAATCTACTGCTCGCTGGTTTACGCAGTATTTGCCTACTTTATGGGACACAAAATATTTTCGTCTTATTTGAGCATTCCTTTCTCTGACGGTATCGGAGAGGCAGTGATTTTTGCCTCAGCTCTCTGCGGAGCGTGTATCGGTTTTCTCTGGCACAACTGCCACCCGGCATCAATGTTCATGGGGGATACCGGAAGTCTGGCACTGGGAGGCACAATCGGATTTCTCGCCGTGCTGGTCAGACAGGAAGTTCTGCTTGTACTGGTGGGGTTTGTCATGGTTATGGAGGTGGTTTCAGTGATCATTCAGGTAGCGTCTTTCCGGCTGACCGGAAAAAGGGTATTTCTCTGCACCCCCATACATCACCATTTTGAACGTCTCGGCTGGTCGGAAACTCAGATCGTGGTACGTTTCTGGATTATCGGCGGAGTGTGTGCCCTGCTGGCTCTGGCTACGCTGAAACTGCGTTGACAGCCTCCACCACCGTACAGGAAAACACCGCAATCCGGAAATGAGGTCGTGTCAACCCCGGCAAACGGTATGGTGACAGGATTTCTTCCCGCAGTTCAGGGGTGCGGAACAGCAGGATAATCACAGGAAAAAACAAGACCCCGGAGGAATATTTTATGCTGGGAATTGATTTAATCAACTTCCGCCGCCGCAATGGAGTATTTACTCCGGTTTTTCTGGACCCCGGAACGTCGGAAAATCTGGAATATGCTGAATTACTTACCGGCATTTTTTCTGACGGAGTCAGCCGCGGCCTGACCCGCTGGGAGATGGAGGAAGCTATTTCCATGGCCGGTGATGGCGGATTGTCTCCGGCAAGTGCGGGCGGATTGAAAAAAGTTTTGGCTGACCGGTCGGAGTTTGTTCTCCCGGAAGAATTTGATTTTCCGGCAATGCGGGAGAAAGAATTTGCCGCAACAGCTTCACGGTTGGAAGAAGCGGGGGGAGATTTTGAAAAATATTCCCGGCTGCTGCCGGAACTGGAACAAACTTTGTACGGAGACTTGCCGGATTTTGAAAAGCTGGTGAAGACACCTTTTGCCAGCGGCAGGCAGCTGATTGAAAGATATAATCTTACCCTGGTTCAGAGCATGCTGTTTTTTGCCTCCGCCCTGACGGTGGAACTGCCCAGCGGGGCGGCGGCCGATGCCGGAGAACTCCGGCGGATTTTCAAGTATTTGAAATTTTTCCGGCTGATGGCTGAGATTACCGCACTGCCTGACGGCGGCAGAAAATTGGAAATTTCCGGTCCGGCGGCGATTTTCGGCGGGGGGAGAAAATATGCTTTGCAGTTAGCTTCATTTTTTCCTGCCGTGGTGCGGGCAAAGCGATGGAAAATGGAAGCAGAGCTGGAAATCCGGGGTAGAAAAGGACGGTTGAAACTGGATGAAAAAAGTAATCTGGTTTCTCATTACCGGAGTTTTTCCGCCTATGTGCCGGAGGAAATAAGAATGTTTCACCGCCTTTTTGAAGAAAAAGTGCCGGACTGGCGGATCGTGGCAGGCGGAGAATTGCGGAATCCGGCGACCGGAGAGATATTTTTTCCCGATTTATCGTTTGAGCGGATAAAAGATAACCTGACCTTTCACCTGGAATTATTTCACCGTTATCATGCCGGAGCTTTATTCCGGCGGCTGGAGCAGGCCGGGGAATTGGAAAAATTAAATCTCATTATCGGCATTGACCGGTCGCTGGCGGATGAAGCGCAATTGGGAAAAATTCTTTCCGGGGCAGGGGAAGAATGGCGGGAAAAAATCTTCCTCTTCCGGGATTTCCCCGGGGTGGAACGGGTGAAAAGTATTTTGAAAAAAGCTGCGGAAAAATTTGAAAAAATCCCGGCGGTGAAGTAGATTACTGTAATGCATTATTTTTGGACAGAACATATCGGTGAAGCCGGAACTGCCGTGGAATTGCCCCGCGGGGAGAGGGAACACCTTTTCCGGGTATTGCGTTTCCGTCCCGAGGACCGGGGCGGATTGCTGGACGGACGGGGGTGCCGGGGGCTTTTTGAAGTGGGAAAAGACCGGGAATTAACCGTAATCGGGCGTGAAGTACTGCCGGAACCGGAGTTGAAAATTTCCCTCTGGTGCGCCGCACCGAAAAAGAATAAACTGGATATTTTGCTGAAACAGGCTTCAGAACTCGGAGTGTGGAGCGTAAGATTTCTGGACTGTGAATTTTCAGTGGCGAAACCGGATAATTTTGACCGGCTGAATACGCTGTTGATTGAAGGATGCAAACAGTCGGGCAATCCGTTTCTGCCCCGGCTGTTGCCGATGGAGAAATTTTCCCGGCTTCCGGAACTTGGAGAGGGGAAGTTTTTCTGTTACGGCGATGTGGTGCCGGGCGGCGGTAAACCGGATTTGCCGGAAAAGGGGGAGGTGGTTTTTCTGGTTGGACCGGAGGGCGGATTCTCGCCGCGGGAACTGGAATGCCTGAAGAATTTTGCCGCTCCTTTGAATTTGGGACGTTATATTTTGCGGCTGGAGACCGCAGCAGCGGCCGGAGTGGCGGTATTGAATTGCTGGAAGAAAGATTGAAATGTTATCCGGAGGAAAAATGACTTTGCACTGGTTTTTCTGCCGATTTGCCGCGGCGGGGCGGAGGGAACAAAGATTGTTTATTCCGGTTTTGTTCCTGACAATCCTGTTGTGCATTTCCGGCTGCGGAGACAGTGAAGGCAAGGATCACCCCTATCTGGCCAAAGCCGAATTACTGCGCAGTCAGGGGGATTTCAAGGGGGCGGAGGAGTATTACCGCCGTTTTCTGGAAAAATATCCCCGTTCCCGTACCGGATTGGCTTCAGCGGGGGCGTTTTACTCTGAATGTGCCGGGGATATGGAAAAGGCGATCGGATGTTACCGGGCCGCACTGGAGGTGGAACACTCTGATTTGCTTGAAAGTTCGCTCCAGGCGGTGCGGAAAGCTGATTTTGAAAAGAAGAGTGAAATGTTCCATTTGCCGTCAAATCGGCAGAAGAACAGTAATATTGCTTCGGTAATCCGCTCCCGCAATGCCTTTGCCGCGCAAAATACCACTTTGCGCCGGATGATATCCCGGCAGAACCGGCAGGTGAACGAGCTTTCAGTCCGGGCGGAAAAGGCGGAAAAAAACTTTGCCGCGGCATCGGCGAAACTCAGGTTGACTGAAAAACAGAATATTGAGCTTAAGCGCATGATTGCCGGATTGAACCGTAAATTGACTGAGGCGCGTAATACCCCGGCTGAAACAGCGGAAAAAGCCGTTGCGGCAGAAAAGGTTTTGCCGGAAGACAATGCGGTTGAAGCAGTGGAAAAACAGTCAGAAAAAGCCGGCGAAGCGGTAAATAAGTTATCTGAAAATGCCGCCGCTGTTGAAAAAAATGTGAACGGTGACACCAGAGACGGAGCAGGAAAAGATACTGGAGTAAATGAAAATTCCGGAAATCCGGCGGCGGAAAAGGAGAGTGTAAGTTCCTCCGCGGGAAATCAGACATTGGAGGAAAGAAAAAATGTTCCGGAAAATTAAGTATTATTTGCTGATTGCCGCAGTATTTTTATTTGCTGCGGGTTGTTCACTTCTGGAGCGGTCGCCATACCGGGAGACTGCCAGTTATGATCTGGTATTCAACTGCCCGGCAGAGGTGAAGTTGAAACGGAATATCCGTATTCTGCCGGTGATAAATTACACCCCGACCGCCCGGAGAATGCTTTTTTCCGGGCGCAATGGCCGGATATCCGGAGATGATTACAGCCAATGGGTGCAGAATCCGGAAAGTATGCTGGGTAATTACCTTAATAAATATTTTGCCGCCGCAGTTGAAAACATGGTGAAAGGCGGAACCGCCGTCCCGCCGGAACCGGATACTCTGGAGCTGGAAATTTACCGTTTTGAGCTGGATAATGTATCCGGGCGCGCCTTTCTGGCGGTGAATTACCGGATTACGCGGAATAGTGAACCGGTTTCCGGAAGACTGGAAACCGCAGTGCCTTATGAAAAGAAAGAGATCCCGGAAGCATGTGCTGTCGCCATGTCTGAGTGCGCCGGGCAGATCGCAGTTGAAATAGTAAATATCGTAAATAACATAAAATAATATTTAAAAGGGAAAAATTATGGAACACTTGAATATTCCTCCCGATAATCACGTTATGGTTCTTGACGGCCAGGGCTGGGTGGGATTGATTGACCACCTGGGCAGTGAGGCGACAATAGTCAATGCCGCCCGGGTATCTTTCGGCAAAATAAAAAAAGAGATTGATGACCGGGATGTGACTTTGCTGGAATACCTGATTGCCAATAAGCACACCAGTCCGCTGGAACACATGGTTTTTACTTTCAGCGTGCATTGTCCGCTTTTTGTCCGCGGCCAGTGGCACCGGCACCGCACCTGGAGTTACAATGAGATCAGCCGGAGATACACCGAGATTGACATGGAGTTTTACACTCCGGTAAAATTGCGCCGGCAGGCGGAAAGCAACCGTCAGGCTTCCTTTGATGATCCCGGGTTTGATGATGCCGCGTTAAGAGAGAAGATCCGTCTCCACAATGAAAAGTCCCTCGCACTTTATGATGAATTGCTTGCCGGAGGCGTCTGCCGTGAACAGGCCCGCGGCGTACTGCCGCAGAATATGATGGTAACTTTCTGGGGAACCGTGGATCTGTCAAATCTGCTCCATTTTCTGGAACTCCGCGACAGCGAACACGCCCAGTATGAAATCCGGGAATATGCGGTGGCAATTAAGAAATTGATCAAGCCCTATATCCCTCATGTGGCGGCATATTTTGCCCGGCAGGGACAGAGTTGGTAAAAAATATCTCCCGGCAGCAGCCCGGATGATGAGTAGACATACAGGAAAATACATTATATGAATGAATTGCTGGCTCCGGCGGGAAATATGGAATGCGCCCTGGCGGCTTTTGATGCCGGGGCGGACGCGGTTTATCTGGGTTTGTCCAAGTTCAATGCCCGGGAACGGTGTGAAAATTTCACCCCGGAAAGTTTGGCTTCACTGGTGCAGTATGCCCACCGGAACGGGAAAAAAGTGTACGGTGCGCTAAATACGGTAGTAAAAGAGGGCGAACTGGCCGAATTGGTCAAACAGATAGCCATACTCTCCGATGTGGAAGTTGACGCAGTCATTGTGCAGGATCTGGGCGTATTGCGGATTATCCGGGAGTATTTTCCGGAGCTGACAATTCATGCTTCGACCCAGATGGGTTTTCATAACCGCGCCGGATTGGAAATCGCCGCCGGACTGGGGGCAAAAAGAGTTATTCTGGAGCGTCAGGTCACGCTGGAGGAGTTGAAACTCATGCTGAAAAATTCCCCGGTGGAAATAGAAATATTCATTCATGGTGCGCTTTGCTGTTCGCTTTCCGGACAGTGTTTGTTTTCCTCTTACCTCGGCGGCCACAGCGGCAACCGGGGCAAGTGCAAACAGCCCTGCCGGAGAAGATATTTTTCCAAAAACGGCAACGGATTTTTCTTTTCGCCCCGTGATCTTGCCACGCCGGAAATGATGGATGAACTCCGGAAACTGGGAATAGCTTCCTTTAAAATCGAGGGACGTCTGCGTCAGGCAGATTATGTTTACAACGCGGTTTCCGCCTACCGGCAGTTGATTGATGCCCCGGAGATCACCCGCGAAATACTGGGGGAAAGCCGGAAGAAACTTGCGCTTACTTACGGCCGTCAGTGGTCGGACGGTTTCTTCCGGGAGAACGGCTTCGGCAAGCTGATCAACTATACTTCGCCCGGCGCGGCCGGTCAGTATTGCGGCAGAGTCGAGCGGATGGATGAACACGGGTTTGAATTCACCGCGGCCAAGCGGCTTCATATTGGCGACCGGCTCCGGGTGCAGCCGGAAAGCGGAGAGGAGGGGGTGGCTTTTACGCTGACAAGAATGCTGACCAACCGGGCATTGTCAAAATTTGCCCGTGAGGGAGACCGGGTTTTTGTTTTCTGTGATAAAGAACTGCCGGAAAGAGGGCTGATTTATAAAACCGGGGAGAGTTCCGCCAATTTTTCCGGACGGGCGGAAAAATTGGAAAAGGCCCGGACCAAGCTGGATTTGGAGTGTGTTATAGATGGTAAAATTCTGCGGATAACAGTTTCCAATGCTCCGGCAATGCCGGTGTTTGAGCGGCCGCTGGAGCTGGAAAAGGCAGTTAAACGCGGTGTGAACGAAGAGACCTTGCGCCGGGAGTTTTCCGCCAGCGCATCAGAACAGTTTGCACTGGGGAATTTCACAACTTCAATCAGCGGCAGTTATTTTCTCCCGGTTTCGGTCTTGAAGGAACTCCGGCGGGAATTCTGGAGCCTGGTGGAAAAATCCATTACCCCGGATGCCGTCCTGAAACGTTCCGCTTCCGGCATGGCCCGTTTTTATCTGGATTATACGGCAATGAAAGCGGCATCATTGCCGGAAAATACGGTGGAAACTATCGCAGTGCGTCCCGGCGGAGCCATGCCGGGTAAACCCAATGTCAAACTTGCTTCCAGTGTGTTTTCATGTAAGAAAGGTACGGCTGTGGCGATTATGCCGGAATTTTGTGCGGAAAATTACATCCGTGTACTGGAAAGCGCGGTTAAACAGGCGTATGAAAACGGCGTGCGGGAATTTCGGGTGACTTCACTTTTTAATTTCAAACTGCTGCAGAAATATCCGGATATAACCATTGTTGCCGCTGACCCGATTCCGATTGCCAACAGCATGGCGGTATTGGAACTGGCCGGGCTGGGGGCAAAGACGGTTCAGGCACATGTGGAGCTGGAAAAGGATGCGATACTGGATCTGGTCAAACATTCTCCGCTGCCGGTGGAGGTCTGCCGGCATATCCGGCCGGTACTTCTGGTTACCAGAGCGGAAATCCCGGCGGAAGGGGAAATTGTGGATTCAAGAGGGAATAAATTTATTGTCCGTTTTGACCGGTTTGACCGGTTGACCCGGGTTTATGCCGGCAAGGTATTTTCCATTCCCCGGCTGCCCGGAACGCTGGATTTCTATGACCTTACCATGTCTCACTGGAAAGTGGAAGATCCGA
>CASECL010000076.1 GCA_949286445.1 uncultured bacterium
AGTTTTTTAGTCATAGATAAATAGAAAGGCAGAAAAAATGAGTGAAGCTAAACGTCTGGAAGGAAAAGTTGCTATTGTAACCGGCGGAGCCCGCGGTATCGGCAAGGCTATTTGCAGCCGTCTTGCTGAAGAGGGAGCCCGTCTGGCGATTGTGGATATTATGCTTGATGTGGCGGAAGGCACCGCGGCGGAATTCCGGGCTGCCGGAGTTGACGCCAAGGCGTATGCCGCCAATGTTGCCAAGTTTGAAGACGCTGAAAAAACGGTCAATGCGGTGGTTGCCGATTTCGGCAAACTGGATATTCTGGTCAATAATGCCGGTATTACCAAAGACACCCTGATTATGCGAATGACTGAAGAACAGTGGGATGCGGTGCTGACGGTGAACCTGAAAGGTACATTCAACTTCACCAAAGCCGCCTGCCGCCCGATGATGAAACAGCGCGCCGGGAAAATCGTCAATATTGCTTCTGTGGTTGGCCGCATGGGCAATGTGGGGCAGGCTAATTATGCCGCCTCCAAGGCGGGTGTTATTGCGCTGGCCAAGACCACGGCGAAAGAATTTGCCTCCCGCAACATTCAGGCCAATGCAGTTGCTCCGGGATACATCATTACTGATATGACCGGAAAACTCTCTGCCGAAGCCACGGATAACTTCCTGAAGATCATTCCCGCCGGACGCGGCGGACAGCCGTCAGATGTGGCCAATGTGGTCTATTTCCTCTGCTCACCGGATTCCGATTACGTTACCGGTCAGGTGATCAACGTTGACGGCGGTATGCTGATGTAAGATTTTTGTTATCCATGGCGTGAAAAACGGTCGGAACTCATTGGGTTGCAGCAGAGTTGCTCTATGTGAATGGGGGTTCCTGGTTCCGTCATGCGGTTAAGAGAAAGTGAAAAATGTATCCGGATGACGGCAGAAGCCATGTCGTCATCCGGGATATTTTTTCCCGGAAGCGGGGAAATGGTTTTTTCTTTGTTTTTTTGTGCTTGTTTTTTCAATCAGCGTTTTAAAACTATTGCTCCTGGTGTTGGCTGAACTGGAAAATATGAGAAAATATACCGGGAGAAAATTTTCCCGGCAGGTCTTATTTGCGGAGCGGCATTTTTGCATAAGCAAAGCTTAAATCCCGGTAGCTTTACGGAAGAAGTCAACCATTACCGGGCCGTACTTATCCAGTGAATACTCCGGCGCGGCGGCTTTGGCATTATCAACGCAGAGACGGTAAAACTGTTCATTGAAGAAAAGTTTCTCCGCTGCGTCCGCCCACTCTTTCGGAGTTGACGCCAATATACCGCCCCTGCTTTTCTGCAATACCTCCACATTTTCTCCCACCGGAGAGGCGATCGACGGTATTCCTGCTGCCAGATACTGGATCAGTTTGTAAGCCGATTTACCATTGGCAAAAGTATCATCTGCCGGCAGCGGCATGATGCCGACATGGGACTGTTTGAGATATTTTACCTCATTTTCCTCCGACCACTCGGCAAATCGTGTTTTTATTCCCGGTATGGGGCGTCGGCGCAGATTGCGGGTGGCTATGATAAGCAGCTGGCAGTCAATTCTTTTGCTGATTTCTTTCAAATGCTCCGAGGCTTTCTCTAAATAGACATAAGAAGACGGATTGCCAATCCAGCAGAAGGTGAAGGTATCAAATTTACCCGTACTGCAGGAACGGTATTTTTCCAGATCCACCACGGTGGGAATTTTAATTACGGAGTGGTTAAGGACGGAATATTTATCCAGCAGAAAATTATTGCCGGTAATAACTCCGGCAGCCTTGGATGCCAGCTGATTGTATTTATTGCGCAGCGGCAGTATCCGGCGGTATTTTTCCTCCACATTATCATCAAAATTGAGAACAAATGGCATGCCGGACAGATGTTTTAACTCCAGTGCCGCCGGCATGAAAGGCATCATTTCATATTCAATCAGAGCCGCATCCGCCCGATGCCGTCTCCCCGGCAGCTCGCTCCAGCGGCGGAGCAGTGACAGCATCGTCCGCAACGGCGGTTTCCGGAAATTATGATAAAAACTTTTAAGATATTTACGGTCAAAAAGCGGCAGGTATTCCAGTTCATAACCCGCATCGGAAAACGCCTTTTCATAGGCGTAACACCGCAGCCGGCTGGACGCGCCATCACGGTCATAGCGGGTATAGACAAGAATTTTCTTCATACTTGTCCTTACGGAAGAATACCTTTCTCCCACTCAATCAGGCTTCTGAAAGTATTTCCGTTGACGGAAAGATTGAGCATCGGACGCTCATTGTTGTTGGCCGCTTCCAGATGCCAGTAACAGCGCACGGTGGGGAAATAACTCAGGTCGTTTTTGAATCTTTTGTTATTCTGGTAGGTATTTTTTCCCTTGGCAATCTGCCCGAGTTTCACCTCGTTCCAGGTTGAGCCGGACTTGGCATATTCACTTCCCCAGGGACATTCGGACTCATTGAATTCATAAAAATAACTTACCGGTCCCGGTTTGTCATCGGTGTCAGCCGCAGATTTTTTCACATTGGGATTATTGCCGTATTTTCCGGTATTGCCGGTACGGTCATAGGCTTTGGTGTATTTTTCGGTCATTTCCGAACGCCATTCGCTATACGATGTCCCGGTGGGATTTCCATCCAGCGGACAGAGATAGATGTCCTTGTTCGGCATGTATTTGCGGTAAAGCGTGGAGAGCCACGGCGGCATCTGTTCTCTGAAATCCTGTTTGTAATTGGCAATTGCCAGTCCGAACTGTTTCAGATTGGAGAGGCATCTGGCTTCTTCGCCGCGTCTTCTCGCCCGTCCGGCCACTGGAAAAAGCAGCGCACCCAGAATGCCGATAATGGCGATTACCGTCAAAAGCTCAATAATGGTAAAATGTGTTCTTTTTTTCATTTTTTATCAAGTCCGTGTTTGGTTTTTTCCCAGTAAAACGGCTTATAGAAAATCTGGATGAAACCTTTCCAGCCGCCTATGGATAACATAATCCAGTAAAAGGGTAAAAGCAAGGTAAAAGGCAGTAAAAAATAATATTTTCTTTTGAGACAGCCCATCATGCCGATCAGAATGAAGATGAAATTTGCCGCCAGCAGCGCGATTGAAGTAATGAAAAACACCTGTGAAAGCAGAGAAAGCAGCGGATCTTCATTGCCTCCGAAATACACCAGCGGCCAGGCGCGGAGATGAAATTGCCCGACGGCTATGCCGTCATAAAGATGCGGAGAGAAATCCGGTGCGGCGATCTGTTCCCACACTCCGAGCCCGTGGCGGCACCCGTCCCACAACAGAAGAAGATATCCGGCCAGCAGTACCCAGAAAATCACATTCAAAAGCAGCATCCAGGAGCCGCCGCCGATGGCCAGATATCCTCCCAGCGACCCTTTCAGCCCCAGCCGCCGGACGGTGCGGAAAATATTGCGGTAGTGCACCAGATGGGTTTGAATAAAGCCCTTTACCCATCTGGAACGCTGACGGATGAAGTTGCCGATCTTTGAATTGGCTTCCTCCCAGGTGGTGCTGTCAATCAGCGCAGTGCGGCATCCGTTTTCGTAAATCCGGATACCGAGATCGCAGTCTTCAGTAACATTGAATGGATCCCAGCCTCCGACTTCCCGCAGTGCGCTGACCCGGAAGTGGTTGCTGGTGCCGCCCAGGGGCAGGGGAAAATTGAATTTGCTCATGCCCGGCAGCAGCAGATCAAAGTGGGTGGTGTATTCAATGGTAAAGAGCCGGGTAAGCAGATTTTGTTCCGGATTATAATAGTTGAGTTTCGCCTGCACGCAGATAAGTTTCCCGCTCCGGTCTGCCCGGAAAGCGGCTACCGCCTTTTTCAGCTGATCCGGTTCCGGGGCGTCTTCGGCATCGTAAATGACACAGAATTCGCCTTTGGCGGCGGCCAGCGCGTAATTGCAGGAGCGCGGCTTGGTTTTCGGTGGCAGCGGCGGCATGACCAGAAAATCGAAATATTCCGGAGCACCGGCTTTTTTCAATGCCTCCAGAGTGCCGGGGTCATCAGCTTCGAGCAGGACTTTGACATCAAGTTTATTTTTCGGGTAATCAAGGCTTTCAATTCTCCGGATAAGATCTCCGGCAATGGCTTCTTCGTGGTACATAGGCAGCAGTATGGTATATACCGGCAGCTCCGTTTCCGGCGGAACAGTTTTGTCAAACCGGTGAAACATCCCCAGGTAGGCTGCGGCAATGCGGAACACTGCGCTGGACAGGTAAAGCAAAGCCACTACGCCGCTGACCAGAAGGATAAAAAAATCCCAGCGGTATATCAACAGTGCCGCCCCGGCGGCGGCGGTGGCAAGATAAAAAATTTTCTGTCCGGTACTGGTGGTTACCGCGGCACAGCGGTCGGGAAAGGTTTTCAGGAATTTTTCAGATAAATCGTCGAATTTCATAAAAAAGCACTTTTTTTTTATCAAAACCACACTATATTGTCTTGAAATACGTTTTTAATTTGTGTAATGTAGCACATAACTTGTAATTTAACGAATAAAAAATGATAAAATTATTGTTTTTTTTATTTTTTCCGTTATTTGTGTTTTCCGCCGGGGCGGAAGAATTCAGAAACAGCCGCTCCGGACTGGTTTCGCTTTCGGAAAAAAGAGAGTCGTTCCGTCCTTCGCGCAAGGCATTTGAAGCCGGAATGGTCAATATAGACTGCCGGGTCATCGCCCCTTATCCGGTGAAAGCGGCGGTGTTTCTCAAGGATAAGGACGGCAACTATTTTCAAAGTGAAAAGGAATTTACTCTGGAGTCCGGCCGCTGGCATACGCTTTCGGTGCCGATTGATGAAAAAGGCCGCCACTGGCAGCCGTTCGGTCATAAGATGAGTTTTGATGCTCAGGTGGCCTCGGCTGCGCTGGAGTGCGGGGTGAGTTTCTGGTGTGATGAGGAACAGAATATTGATGTATCACTGCGGAACTGGCATTATTCCGGCAAAAGGAGGGTGTTTCCGCTGCAGGTGATTGACTTCCGGGTGCCGGCGGAGGGGGAGGTTAACAAGGTTCACGAAGGGAAATTCGAACTCAGCCGGGAGTATTTCAATTACTTTGATCCGGATGAGATTGCGGTTGATTGTGAAGTATTGACTCCGGAGGGAAAGAAAATTGAATTTCCCGCCTTTCTGACGGCTGATTTTGAGCGGAAGAAAGTCTTTGCCGAAGAGAAATTCAACCGGATCGGCAGTGTTTACTGGGCATTCCGGTTCACGCCCCGGAGCGAAGGCGTTTACCGGGTGCGGGTACGGGCGAAAGACGGCGGAGGAGAGGAGGCCTTTTCCCCCTGGCGGGAATTCAAAGTGAAAAACACCGGCAAAAAAGGTTTTATCGGTGTTTCCCGGCGTAATCCGCATTTTTTTGAATATGACAGCGGGGAACTGTTTTTCCCGGTGGGGCTGAATATTCATACCAACACCGATTTGAGATCAGAATACCGTTTGAAGTTCGGGCCGATGGCAGATCAGGGGGCTTATGATTATGACTACTACTTTGAACAGTGTTCCAAAGCCGGAATAAACTGTATTGAAGTGTGGATGGCATCATGGACCTGCGCCCTGGAGTGGGACAGCGCGCGGCGGGGATATAACGGAATGGGTTTTTACAATCTGGCTCATGCCGCCCGGCTGGATCACATTTTCGAACTGGCGGAAAAATACGGTATTTATCTTAATTTAGTCTGGGACAACCACGGTAAATTCGCCGCTTCCGCCAATCAGGAGTGGCATGACAACCCGGCAAATAAAGAGGGTTTTTTCGCCGCGGCAAACGGCGGGTTTCTGACCTCAAAAGATGATATTTTCGGCAACGAAGAGATGGAAAAATATTTCAGGCGCCGCAACCGTTATATTGCAGCGCGTTACGGTCAGCAACCAATGATTTTCGCCATTGAGCTGTGGAGCGAAGTAAATCTGGTGTTCAATTTCCGGTCCTCCTATGAAAAAGGCACGATAACCGCACAGCATGGCAGAATTATCCGGGATTACCTTTCCCACACTCCGGTACGCCATCTTACCACCACCCACGTCAGCGGTGACAGCAGTACCAATTTATCCTGGATAAAGCTTTGGGAAATTCCGGAAATCACCCACCTGGTCGGCGACGCCTACCGGCGGGAATCTTTCCCCATGGTGGATCAGATGCGCAAACAGCGGCGCGATATTGAATTTCCCAAACCGGTGCTGATTACCGAGTTCGGCGGTTCATCATCCGGCAATGCCAATTCCCGGCTGGAAGCGGATCTTCACGCCGGTTTATGGAGTGCGATATTCAAGCGTCAGGCGGGACTGCCTTTTCTTTGGTGGCATGATTTTGTGATTATGGGCAACCGGCTGAAGCACTTCAAAGGAGTGTCCGGTTTTGTCAAGGGAATAGATTTCCGGGATGAAGCGTGGCAATGCCGGGAAAGCCGGGCGGTAAATCTGGATTATTTTGAATTTTCGATGCCGTTCTGGATGCGGCGTTATGATGCCATGCTGCTTATGAAGCCGGATGAACTTATCGGCTGGGTATTTCATGTGGAAAGCATGTTTGAGTATCCTGGTCAATTGTGGAGTGAGCCATGGCGTCTGCAAGCGTCAATGGAGCTTCCCGGGGATTTCCGTCCCGGGAGTTACCGGGTTGAATTTTACGATACTCTCTCGGGGGAAAAGACTTTTTCCGGGGTAATGAAATTGAAAAGATCTTTGCCGCTGGCTCCATTTCAACTGGACACGGCGTTCAAACTTCGGAGGATCGGAGATTGAGAATAAACTTTTACTGCATTGTATTTCTGCTGGCGGCATTTCCCTTGTTTCAGGTCTCCGGAGAAGAAGACAGCTGGAAACGGGACAAAGCAGTGTGCCGTCTGAAGCTTTTCTGGCCGCCGGCGGCGGAGGAAAGCTGTCTGCCGCTGGACAGATACAGTTTTCCTTTCAATCCTGCTGACGGTGCGGCGGCTTTTTCGCCGTCCGGCAGACGGATACCGTTTTTCCGGAGTGAAAAAAGCCAGGCATTGATTTTTCCGGCGCGGGATCGTGAAAAATATCCGGAAGACTGTTTTTATCTCTATCTGGGGGAAAATCTGGAGGATCCGCTTCCAGGTGAAGCTGGAGAAAAAGATTATCATCCGGCGGAGGACCGTTCTGCACTGAAACTGGAAGGTGTTTACTCCCGGCAGAGCGGGAATATGTTGGAATACCGCCAGCAGACCCATCAAAATCTGCAGCGCAATCTTACCCGCAGTTACGAAGATTTGCAGCGCAATTTGAGTAATTTTTTCATTTATGATTTTATTTCGCCATCGTTTCTGTGCCGTCCGGTGTTCAACGGCTGGTGGGATATAACACGTTATGCCGCAGAGCAGTGCCAGCGGCCGGTCAGCAAATTTCTCTATAATGCCAGAGGCTTGAACCGCTCCACCCGCTGGCGGTTGACCAATATCTATCCCATGCGGATTTTTTTCTACCGTCCGGACAACCGCCGTTATCAGATGCGCAATATTCCCCAGCGGTACATAAATACAAAGAAAAATCTTTTGAAACGCTGGGATAATGCTTTGGCGGCGACAGAAGATGAAGTGCTTTATCCGGCGTTGAAAGCAAGTTTTGAAGATGACAAATCCGGCCGCCGCCGGAGACGTCACCTGAGTGAAAAAATCCCCAAGGTATCTTTAGCACCCCGGGAGTTGGATTTATGGGGCAATCTGGCTATCCGTTTTTCCGGGAAACTTTTTATTCAGGAGAGCGGGCTTTACGAATTTGAGGTAAGCGGAAATACGTTATGGATGCTTGAGATTGACGGGAAAACGCTGGGAAAAGGATTGAGCAATCCGGAATTGCCCCCGGACAGCGCGAGTCATTTTTCCTGCAATCTGGCGCGGGGGACGTATGCATTTAATTTCTACTGTTCAAGAAGTGATGATACAGAAGACATTCACGTCCGCATACGCACCGGGGCCGGGCCGTGGGAAAGTCTGGATACCCGTTATTTTATTCCGGCTCCGCCGCTGGAGGCGGCATCGCTTGAACTCCGTTCCGGAGAACCGTTTCCGATAGTGCGGCGTAAGGAACTGGGGACAGTTTTTACCGGCAAAACCAAATCTTTCCGTTTAACGGAGTTTACAGCTGATGGCGAATTGTACTGGGCAGGGATCGGAGATGATGACCGCGGCGGTAAAATTACCCTTGCCGAACAGCGTATCGGCGCGGTTCCGGCGGGAGGGGAGGCGGATTGGGGGCTTGCGGACCGCCGCGGGAATGTGATTACTCCTTCGGCATCCGGCAACGAACTTTTTATGAGCGTGCAGAAAATCGGCGGCAATGGAGAACTGGTTTTTCCCCAGACGCTGTATGATGATGAAAAATTTGATATAACTGCGGCGTTGTATTCGCAATTGCCTTTTGATCTGGATATCCGGGTGGATGGCGAATTTTCCCCGTTGAAAGACGGTCCGGAAAGTTTCCGCCGCGGATGTCTGCTTCCCGGCCGCCGCCGGGTCGGCAGAAGTCTGCGGTTTGCAGAATCCGGTGAACTGAAATTGAATTTCCCCTTTGACGCCGGGAAAATAGACCGGGTGCTGGATATGTCGTTCCGTTTTTATCTGCCGGGACTGGAACTGAGCCGTTTATCCGGCCGGATAATGCCGGTGTCAATGCTGCCGGACAAGCTGGGGTATGAGGGGCTTCACCTGACAGATGCCGACGGGGTCAAATTAACTCCGGTGATGCATCGGCCGAGTCTGTCGGAACAGCGGGAGTGGGAATTGCTCCGGGTGATTATGGAACGCAATTTCATCCCCCGCGAAATCGTTTTCATCGGCGGAGAACCGCAGATACCGGATGCGGAATTGGATGCGCTGGAAGATAAATATAAACTTGTTATCAACCGTCTCCGCTGGCCTGAGCGGGATCATGCCGGCCGCAGCCGACTGCTCCGTGGCGTGGCGGAACTGCTTCCGGAACTTAAGAATTTAACTGCGGATACGGTGGTACTGGTTCCTCCGGAGGGGGATATGGCCAATCTGCCGGCAGAACTGAATGCCCGCTATATTGCGCTGATGCTGGAAGTGCTGGGGCAGAATATGAAAGTAAAAAGAGTCCTTCTGGCCCCTCCGGCTCCCGGACTCCGGCCGGATGAGGAACTGTGGACAAAAGACTGGGATCTCCGGCTGCGCCGTCTGGCCCGGGAGTATGGCATTGAATTTCTGGAGCTGAACGCGGCTCCTGACCCGTTAAAGCTGTTGGAGGAAAAGTGTCATCTTTCCGAACTGCAGTATTAAATTATCTGACTTATTCATCGGTCTTCGTCATAGCCGCCGGAGTAAGGATCTGGTGTTTTTTGGGCGCAGTTACCGGACCCCTGTCGGTTTTTTCCGGTATCCAGGGGTTGGACATGAAGACCCATTTGGAACTGGGAGAGCTTTTTTCCCGGGGTGAGAGTATTTATACCCATTACCGGCTGTTGGCGGCATTGTGCAATTCCGAACCCATGGTTCTGCTGTTGATGCAATATATTTCCGGCATACTGCTGGCGTTACTGCTGACCTGGGCGGCAAAGATTATGATTGGAAACAGCGATGCGGCGATTTTGGCGGGAGTTATCGGTGCCTGGTACGGGCCGGAATTACTTTACGAATCGGTGACTCTGCCGGAAAGTGTGAATGTATTTTTTATTTTTCTGGGCTTTGCCGGGGTGTTGCTGGCGGCCAAAAAACACTTTTCACCATTTTTTCTATTTCTCGGCGGCGCGGCAGTGGCGATGGCGGCGGTGGGCAGGCCGGCGACACTGCTTTACGCGGCAATACTGGCTGTTTTTCTGATTTTCAACGGGGGGAGAAAACGTTTCTGGCTGGTTCTGGCGGGGATTATGGCGGTATTTCTGCCGATAGGCATATATCACGGGATAAAGGGATTTAATGTATTGCCGTTTTACGGGAGCAATATTGCCTATATTGCCGAAGTAGGGCAGAAATTGTCTCCCGGGGATCTGAATTTAACTGCCGGAGACCGGTTTTCCATGGTGGATTATGCCGTTGCGGTGATAGGTAAAATTCCCGGCGCATTCGGTTGTGTGCAGACGCCGAATAATGTGAATTATTATTTTCTGCGGGAATTTTTCCTGCCGTTGCGCCTGAGTATCGGAGCGGCTTTTTTGTACGTTGCCGGCTGGAGCGGGATATTCTTCTGGCTGATGCGGAAACGCCGCAGATATGTTGAAATACTGCTGGTAATTTCGGTTGTTGCCCTCACGCTGCCGCTGGCGGCATTTCAGCCGCTGGGAAGATATAAATTGATGATTTACCCGTTTCTGACGCTGGGGGCGGCGGATTTTATTTACCGGGCTTTCTGCGGACTGCGGCGCAGGAAAATCAGCCGGGTTATGATATTATCTCTGCTGCTTGGAACTGTGGTTGGATTCCGTTTTACCGGCGAACAGCGCCGGACGGCGGATTATCTTAACTGGGGAATCGGATGTGCAGAAACCGGCACCGATGATGAAATTTATTTCTACCGGATCGCTTTCGAAGCCCGCCCGGATCTTCCCCGTGCCGCATCGCTTTATGCCTCAGCTTTGAGCAAGCGCGGCGATCATGCCGGGGCGGAACGGGTGATCAGGCGGCATCTCGGGGCGTTGGGGCGGGGAAACGCCGCCGTTGAAAAACCGTCAGAAGTTCGCTGAGCTCCGGTGCGCGGAAGAGAAATGAAACGGCAAAATATACCGCGGCAAATACTGCGGTGCCAATGGCAAGAAATATTACACTTTCCCACCTGGAGTTTTGATGAAATACCGCCATTCCCGGAAGCAGGAGAACTATTATTGCTCCGGCGGCAAGTGCTGATACAATGGACCGCAGCAGGGTTTTTACCAGACTGGAGAACTGCAGTTCAAATCCCTGCCGCGAAAGAATGAACATTAAAATTGCATTATTCAGAAATGCTGAAATAACCGTAGCTAAAGCAATTCCCCCCTGTTCCAGCGGCCACATGAGAATAAGGTTGAGCACGATATTTACAGCTATGCAGCAGAGTGAAACATAAAGCGGCTGCTTCATCTGTTTCCGGGCGAAAAACATCGGCATTATCACTTTGCCGGCGCAGAACATGGGAATGCCGGCAGCGTAAAACAATGCCGCATAGTTGGTTGCTTTGAGATCTTCCGCGGTGAAACTGCCGCCGAAAAGCAGTATGCCGAATATGTTGTCCCGGAATATAATGACAAAAACTGCCAGCGGCACACAGATAAAATAAACCTGACGCAGACTGAACACCATCTGGCCGGCCATTTTATTGTAATCTTTTGACGCCGCGAGCCGGGAAAGTTCCGCCATCAGAACTGCTCCGAGGGATATGGCAAATATCCCGATGGGTAAATCAATAACCCGGTCGGTGTTGGTAAGTGCCGGAACCGCCCGCGGTCCGAGATAAATTGCCAGCAGGCGGTCAACCAGGAAACTGACTTGCAGTGCCGCACCGCCGATCATGCCGGGGAGAACCAGCTTCCACAAATCCAGTAGAATACTTTTGTCCCGGAATGCCGCCCGGGAAAACGCCGGAAATACCCCGTATTTCCAGAGAAGA
>CASECL010000077.1 GCA_949286445.1 uncultured bacterium
CTGGATGATATTTCCAAATTGCACATCAAACCGCATCTCTTCTGCAGATGACCGGATGTTTTTATGTAGAGACATTAAAACCGCCGCTGTTTCCGGATATGCAGCGGAAATACGGGCGGCGGCATTGATTTAAATTTTCAGGCAAAACAATCGGAAAAAGGAGAGTTTTCAATTCTTATCGGTGGAAAAGAACATTTTTTTCTTTTCCTGCGACCAATTGAGCAAGTCACGGTAATTTATTCCCTGAGCGTGTCCATCGCCGAAAACAAAATTGGCGCGCATTCTGCCATTATGACCCATTATTCCGTTGAACGGACGGTTCCCGGCATTGGCGGCAACTGCGGTAACCGGGTTCATCCATGCCCATGGGCCGCCGTAACTGTCCAGCCCGGCGGCAGGAAGATTACTCCATTTGGTCAGTATGGCAGGATGAAAGTCAAAACGGGTAGCAGTATTTCCGGTGATGCGGGCATCTCCGAACCAATATCCCTCCGCAGTAAGCATAGTAGCCTTGGGAAGCGGCGCAATTCCTCCGGAACCTCCCAGTTTTGCGCTGAGGCCATAACAGCAGTATGCAGATTGTCCGGTGGAAAACTTATCGCCGTGATGGGCGATTATTTCCGGGCAAATCAATCCCTTGCTGTCTTTGATATCTGATTTTTTCAAAAACTTCTGGTCCTGAGCGACAATAGTCCAGGTTCTGGCAAATTTGTAATCAGCCGGGCAGTTTGCGCAAATCGGCATTATATCATTATTGTCTGCAGTGTAATTGTGCGCCCATACATAGAGCTGTTTAACGTTACTGAGGCATTGTGCTGTTCTGGCCATACGTCTTGCTCCGTTCAGCGACGGCAGCAGTAAAGAGGCCAGAATGCCGATGATTGCAACCACAACAAGAAGTTCAATCAGAGTAAATTTTTTTACGCAGTTCATATTCTATTCCTTATATATAAATTTATATTTTTTATAGAAAAATATCACCTGATAGCAATAGGATATCTTGGCTATATTTTACCGGAAAAAAATAAAATGTCAAGTTTTTTTTGCTTGAAAATCAAAAATTTTTACAAAAAAATTCCAAATGCTCTTGCGGAGGCGTTTTTTTTATGGTATAATATAAACAAAGTTATGGTTTGGCAGGTATCATAAATATCATAAACATAAGCATGAAAGGAAGCTGATTATGGCAAGAACACTTGGACCGCTGGAGAATGAGGGCTTTACCAGCATAGATGAAGTAACATTTTCCTACGATGCCGAAACTGGGTATATGACTTATACTGCGGATTCCGGCAAGGTGTATATTGACCTGCGGAGTGTTTTTCCTGAGGGGTGGACTGATGCTCCATTGACTGCGCTGCTTTGTGAGCCGGTTTCCGGTGGGCAGAGTTCCATCAGAGAAGCATCCTACACAGATGGAGTCTCAGGTTTTGTTGCCGGCAACCTGGAAGGTTCAACGTATGTTTACGGTGCAGGAGCTAATGTGTCTAACGTCTATATGGTCATGGGAGTAACATCTCTGGTCGCTCAATTTACAGTAATACCGATTACGGCGAGGCGTACTGTAGATAATGTTTACTTGCTGCTCAATGAAAAGAGCCAGTTGTATGGGACCCCCACCGGAACTCACTGTGTCACTATAATGGGTACACAGGATTACTGTACCGTAAACGGAGACATAAACATACATATTGAAAATTATGGGCGGGTATATGACGAAAATACAGGGAAATATACTGTTCACCAAGAAACTGATATAAACGGCGGTACAGACGGTGCGCTTTTTGCCGGCCTTCAAAACGTATATGGAATACGGTGTCAGGGAGAATCAACCACCAATGTTCAGGGTAACGTAAATATTACTTTGAGCGGACTAATAAACTATGGTACATCCAACCGTAATTGCTCAATCCAGGCGGCACAGGGAACAGGGACTCCACAGTATATTCTCGGTGAAACCAACATTACTTTCTGTGACTATGATGAAAGCACAACTGATCGGAGTTACTACGGCGGAGCTTTTTCCGGCAGATCAGTCTCTGTAAATGGACTATTTAATACACTGGATGCTGATGGCAGTATTGTTACCAAGTGTAGCAATTTGTATTTTTCCGATTTCAAGACTGCTGATTTCAAAGTGACGGTAAACAATTTCAAGTCTTTGACCATTTCCGGAAATACCGCTTTAGTTGTCAATTCATCATCATTCAATCCCAATGTGGACAGTGTAGCAGTTGCATTTGTACTTGATGGACAAAATGCGGATAATACAACGGTTTCCGGAAGCAAGATCAATAATCTGTTCGGCAGTGCACCCACCTTTGCCATCAGTATTTCCGCCGAAGAAATGGCTGATAAGGAAACCTATTCTTTGGCAAAGGGATATGATTTCAGCAATGTAGTCTTTACTGTAAACGGTATGGAAGGTATTGCGGCCAATGGCGGCACTGTTGATCTGGGCAATGATTACCTTGGAACCTTTGCTTA
>CASECL010000078.1 GCA_949286445.1 uncultured bacterium
ACCGGGAGATAGGCATGGTAGGGGCGGGATTTTATCTGGACGCCCTTTATGTGGAGATGATTGCCGATTACATTCACATCTGCCCGGAAATGCTGGGAATTGCCTCAAAAATCAAGCCGGACAATAAGATTGTAATTATCACCGACACCGTCCGCGCCGCCGGTCTGCCGGACGGAACGGATATGGAAATCGGCGGACTGCTGGTAAAAGTCAGAAACGGAGAAATCCGGCTGGCGTCCAACAACGCTCTGGCCGGAGGTTCTCTGAAAATGAACCGCGGTTTGCGCAATTTTGTCAAAGTCTCCGGCTGGCCGCTGGCCCGGGCGGTGAAAACCGTAACCAGCAATCCGGCAGAATCCGTCGGCTTGAAAAATATCGGCCGTATTCAACCCGGATACGCGGCGGATCTGGTATTGCTGGATGATGATTTTGAGGTTATCCAGACCTTTGTGAGCTAAGTTTAAAGTATTAAGTTATCCTGTTGGGATACAGCAGAAATAAAAAAAGGCGGATTTTCTTAATATTCAAAGAATTTCCGCTTTTTTTATTGAAAGACCCTGCGGCCGGTTTCACAATCAGGTCTGCAGACTTCCGGGGCTGGGAAGATTACTCCGGAAACCGTCATTCCGCTATTCCGCCACTTACACCGGAATTACTGTTTTCTGCGTGGGATTTACTTTTTCTCTTCCGGCAATCCCAGGGTTTTAAGTTTCTGCAAATCAAGTTTACCGGAACCCAGCAGCGGTATTTTTTCCACAAAGATGAAATCTTCTGCCTTGGGGATCCATAAATTGGGCAGATTACGTTTCCGGAGTTCGGCAATCAATCCGGCTATGTCCAGATCTTTTATACTGTAAAATACCACCAGTTTTTCGCCGCGGCGTTCATCAGGCCGCCCGGCTACCGCGATACAGCGGTCTTCCGCATGGAGCACTTCATTGATTGAATATTCCACCAGCTCGTGGGGAACCATTTCTCCGGCTATCTTGCTGAAGCGGGAGAGGCGTCCGGTAATGAAAATGTAACCGTCTTCATTAAGATAAGCAATATCTCCGGTATTGTAAAACCCGTCTTTGAGCACCGCAGCAGTCTGTTCCGGGTCGCCGAGGTATCCTTTCATTACCAGCCCTCCCTTGACCATCAGGAGCCCGGGTTTCCCCGGAGCGAGTTCCTCCCCGGTATCCGGATCAACAATTTTAACATGAATTCCCGGAAGCGCAACCCCGACGCTGTTTTTTGCGCCGCACTCTTTACCCAGGTTGAAAAACGACCGGGAAAGGTTGATCGAAACAATGGGGCTCAACTCGGTACAGCCAAATCCCTCCACGATAACCAGCCCGGTTTTGGCCAGAAATGAGTCGAAAATATCCCGCCGCAATTTTTCCGCCCCGGTTATCACCAGACGCAGAGAATCAAAATCATGGGGTTTGATCTTCCTGATATAGGTCTGCAGGAAAGTCGGCGTTGCCATCATCATGGTGATCTTTTCATTCCGTATCAGACGGCAGGCCCGTTCTGCCTCCAGCGGATTGGTCAGGTAAACCGTGGTCGTGCCGGAGATCATGGGAAAGGCAAAGCAGACGGTAAACCCGAAGGCATGGAAAAGCGGCAGATTGCCAATCATCCGGTCTGAGGTTTTCCAGTTAAGTATCCGCCAGAAAGAGAGTATATCGCTGGTAATGTTGTGATGGGACAGCTCCACTGCCTTGGGCATACCGCTGGAACCGCTGGAAAACAGCACCACTGCGGTACGGAATACATCCCGGTGGGAAAACGGCGAAGTCATCCGGATTAACAGCTTGGTCGGAATAAGCAAAGTTTGCAGTACGGTGATGATTTTTTCTTTTTTATCTATCTGTTTAACCAGATCCTCCAGCATAATCATTTCCGGCATCGGCTCGAAGTTGAGTTTAATCAGAAAAGCCCGGCTGGTAAGAATAAGTTTGACATTGGCCTTTTCCACCGCTTTCCGGATGGTATCGCGCCCGCTGGTGTAATTGAGTACTGCGGGTATTTTGTCCGCGAACATCACCCCCAGCAATGTCATTGCCTGAGCCGTGCAGTTGGGCAGAAAAACCCCCACATGACTCTCTCCCCGGGCGGAGTCCTCCGTATTGGGGTCGAGCCGGCGTATGATTTTGGAAAATAAAATGGCTCTGACCAGCAGTGAAAAATTGGAAACTTCCTTGCTTTCAAAGTCTTTGAACGGCGGTTTGAAAGGATGCTGTTTGGCGTGAATGGCAAAGGTAAGATGCAGCGGATGTTCCCCGGGGAATGGTTTCAGCTCCGCCTCGGCACCCAGTTCGGAAATCCGCTGTCTCAAGGCGAACGGCGGTGTCTTGATGGACATGACCTGACCGATATTCACCAGAATCGGAATGGGAATCCGGCGCGGCGCATGAAAACGGAATTTATGTTTTTCATCCAGACTGATTATTCTGCCCCAGAGCGACCCCAGCCGGATGGGAACCACCGGAATATCCTCATACCCCTCCGGAAGCATTTCTGTCAAACCGGTTTTGAACTGGAGAATAATCCCGCTGTCAGAGATGCCCCCCTCGGGGAAAAAACAGATCAGTTCGCCTTTGCCGAGCCGTTTTCTTATATCCAGGAAAAAATCCTTCATTGCCTTCGGTCTCCGGATGCCGGGCACCTGAACCGCCCCCATATAACGGAGAAATAGCCGCATCAGCCAGAAACGGAAAAAATCCTGATGCACCAGAAAACGCACTCTGCGCGGGGTGCACATAACTATCCATATAGCGTCAAAAAACGATATATGATTTGCCACCAGTATAGCGGGTCCCTTTGCCGGAATATTATTTTTCCCCTCAATATGTACGGTAAGCAGCCGCACTGCCCGGAGCAGCTGGATTATCAGTTTGCAAGTCCAGTCCGGCCGCAGAATTAAAATAAATACAATGGCTGTAACCACAACCTGAAGCACCACATAAGCAGTTAAATTCATAAATCTGACATCATCTCCGTTAAAAATTCATCCCGTCTTCCGGCACGGCAGTTCTCTCTGTACCGGCGGGAAAAGTTACACCGGTTTTCACGGCATTGACCAAATCACGCCGCACAATCGCAGCTAACTTACACCCAGTGGGGCAAAAAATCAAATTTTTTTTGGAAAAAACCGTTGCGGCGTGCTATATTACGGAAATTGCAATTTGGAATACTGAACAATATGAAACAAGACAGCGTTTTTGTTCTGAATATCGGAAACACCCATACTGAATGTGCCTATTGGAAAAACGGCAGTTTCGGCCCGGTGTCAATACTGAGAAGTGCATCGGTTGACGATGCCATGCTGCCGGATGACTGCCCGGCGGCGGCGGCCTGCGTAGTTCCGGAGATCCGGGAAAAACTTCAGGGACACGGCGTGTTTTTCCTTGATGCCGCGGCGATGAAGAGTGTGGATTTTTCCGGAGTGGCGGCTGAACAGCTGGGTGCGGACCGGGCGGCCAATGCGGTGGCGGCGGCGGAACGTTTTCCGCTCAGCGCGCTGGTGCTGGATTTCGGCACCGCGATAACGGCGGAAATTGTGGATGAAGAAAAAAAGTTCCGCGGCGGGGCAATTATGCCGGGACGTTTGATGATGCGCCGTGCGCTGAAGGATTACACGGCCCAGCTTCCGCTGGTAAATCTGCTGGAAAGAGTGCCGGAAAAAGCCGGTACAAATACTTGTGATGCCATCAGTCTGGGCATTGACCGGGGCGTGATCGGACTGGTGAAAGAGTGGATTGACTGTTTTGAAAAGGAATTCGGTACATTCAAAAGCGTAATTGCGGTAGGGGGGGATGCAAAATTTTTCCTCGACTCCATTCCCCGGCTGACGCCGGGAGGAACCGCTTTTACCTTAAGCGGGGTACTGCGGGAATATCTTAATTCTGCCGGAGGTGTGAAATGAGAATTTCAGCTCCGGGGAAGATGTCTTTCGGCCGTTATGACTATGCGGCCTTTCTCTCCTTTTGCGCCTATGCGGCAAGTTCCGTGGTAATACCGGTGGTGCTGGTGGAGCTGGCAAAAACGTTGAACTTTCCGCTGGAAGCCGGTGGAAAAAGCGCAGGGGGAGTTCTTCATGTGGCCAGAAGCTGTGCCATTGTGGCGGCGATGCTTTACTGCGGTTTTGCCGCCGGACGCTGGGGCATGCGGAAAACGCTGGGGTTTTCGGTACTGCTGACAGGAACGGGGATTTTACTCTGTGCACTTTCGCCGTCTTATGGAATACTTCTGCTGGCACTGCTGATTGCCGGTCTCGGCGAAGGCGTGATCGAGGGGTTGGCCACTCCGTTTGTCCAGGAGCTTCACTCCGATGATCCGGGCAGATACATAAATTTCACCCACGGGTTCTGGTCATTCGGCGTTCTATTTACCGTGCTTCTGGCGGGGTGGCTGCTTACGCTCGGGGTGAACTGGCGTAATATTGCCGGAGGCGTGGCAGTTTTCAGCCTTATTCCCGGGATGCAGTTATTGTGGAAAGAGGGGAAAAAACCATATCCGGAACGCCAAACCAGAATAAATTCCGCCAAAGTGCTGGCCGATTCAATAAAAATACTGAAAACTCCGCTTTTCTGGCTGTTTTTTGCGGCCATGTTTCTGGCTGGAGGGGGGGAATTCTGCCTTACGTTCTGGTGTGCATCTTTCATCCGGCTGGATCTGGGCGGATCTGCCTGGGCAGGCGGGGTGGGAACGGCCTGTTTCGCACTGGGCATGTTCGCCGGGCGGCTGGGCAGCGGCATTCTGGTAAAGCAGAAATATCTGGCACATCTGGTTATTGCCGCCGCGGCTGCCGGAACGGTTTTAAGCTTGATCATTCCCCCTCTGGCCGCGGTTCAGATGGATACGCAAACCAAGCTTTACTGCTTCTATTTTCTGCTGGTTCTCGCCGGACTGGCATCGGCACCGTTCTGGCCCAGCGTGCAAAGTTACTGCGCCGACCGCCTGCCGGAACTGGATACGACCATGCTGTTTGTACTGCTATCCTGCGCCGGAATACCGGGATGCGGGGTATTTACCTACTTAATGGGGGTGATTGGAGATAAGGTTTCCTTGACGGCGGCATTTTATTTAGTGACATTCTGTTACGGCTTGCTGGCGTTGCTGATATTTATTGATGCATACGTGCTGGAAAAACGCAGGATGAGATAAAAGAGAGAATGAGAATTGAGCAGAAAGCAGTTCCGGGAGGAATTATTTACTACCGGGGAGACGCGGTAACATTTCATTGCCGGGTGACTCCGCCGATACCCGGAAATGCTTTTTTGCGCACCAATCTCAATCATGCGGCATTCATCCGTGAAGAAGAGATTGTTTTTACAGAGACCGGGCGTCCCCGTCCCGACCGTTCCTGGCGGGATTTGCCAATGAAACCGGGTGATACGCCGGGCGAATATGAGTTGACTCTGCCATTGTGCGAAACCGGATTTTTTGAGGGTAAATGCTGTTTTATGCCTTCCGGAGGCGAGAGACTGCTCTGGCCGGAGGGAGATAATCTCATTTTAAAGGTGGAGCCGGAATTTACCGCGGGAGGAAATCTGATTTACAATGCCTTTGTCCGCCAGTTCGGCCCCCATCCGTCTGCACGGGAAAATGTTGAGGCAGGTAAACTTGAGGAAGCCGGATTTCACACCGTTCCTCCCTCGGGACATTTCCGGGATGTAATAAAAAAACTCGACCTGATTTTTGACTGGCTGGACAGCAGTATTCTGCAGCTGTTGCCGGTTCATCCGGCTCCGGTGCTGTATGGGAAAATGGGGGATTACGGCAGTCCTTTTGCGGCGACAGATTACTTTGCCGTGGACAGTGCTTACGCAGAATTCGACCGCGCCGCAACTCCGATGGAACAATTTGTTGAACTGATTGACGCCGTACATTCCCGGGGCGGCAGAATTTTTCTGGATCTCCCGGTCAACCATACCGGCTGGGCATCAAAAGTTCAGCAGTCACACCCGGAATATTTTGTCCGCGGCGAAGACGGCGTTTTTGAAAGCCCCGGTGCCTGGGGGGTGGTGTGGGAAGATTTATGCAAATTGGATTACAGCAAAAAAGAGGTCATGTTTTTCATGGCTGAAGTTTTCCTTTTCTGGTGCCGCAAAGGGGTGGACGGTTTCCGCTGCGATGCCGGGTACATGGTGCCGGAAAGAGCCTGGCGTTACATTTCCAGCAAAGTACGCCGCGAATTTCCCGACACCATTTTTCTCCTGGAGGGGCTGGGCGGCGATCCCATGGTTCAGAACCGGCTGCTCCGTCAGGGTAAGCTCAACTGGGCATATTCTGAACTCTTTCAGAATTACTCCAAAGAGGAGATCACCTCCTACTGGTCCCGGATGGCACAATTGGAAAAAGACAATGGTCTGATGATCAATTTCGCCGAAACCCACGATAACCTGCGTCTGGCGGAAAAGGGGGAAAATTATGCCCGGATGCGCACCGTGCTTTGCGCACTGCTGTCTGACAATGGCGGCTTCGGCTTTGCCAACGGGGTGGAATTTTTTGCCAGAGAGAAAATCGATGTTCATAAAAACAGCTTCATTCCCTGGGATAATCCGGTAAATCAGGTGGATCTTATTGGTTCTCTGCAGCGGCTGATGAAAAATTCTCCGCTGTTTCATGCCGGAGCAGAAGTAAAAATAGTACCCTCGCCGGGAAATACTCTGGCGATACGGCGCAGTGCTGAGGGAAAAACTTTGCTTGGCTTGATAAATCTGGATTGCGCCAATGCTTCAAAGGCGGAATTTTCCCGTGCGGACTTCGACCCGGAAGCCCCGGCGGATCTGCTTTCCAATCAGAAATTGAAGCTGGAGAAGAGTGGAGAAAACTATGCATTACATCTTCCGCCCGGCGGTTTTGCGCTGATTGGAGAAGAAAATGTTTCCTACACCCGGTCAGGACTGATTGAACAACGCCGTTTCCGTGCCGGAGCATTGGAAATCTGGCGGTTTTTCCATGGCGATCAACCGCTGGAAAACCGGGAAACTGCGGAAGAACTGGGGGAAAAATACCGCCGTGATCCTGCTGAATCCTGCCGGGAAATTGCCGGGACAAAATTTCCTCCGGTAGTGAATTACTCTCTGCCGTCTGATAACAGAAGACTGGTAATGCTGCCGGACAACAGTGTTCTTCTGATCAGTTCAGAAGATGCCTTTTCATTGAATCTGCATGATGGCGAAAAAGTCATACACTCCTCCCGGAGTATATTCAATGGCAGCGTACACTTCATGACCGTAGCTTTGCCGCCATCGGAAAAACTCCGCGGCAGGGAACTTGGTTTATCGTTCTGCCTGTTCCATCATGACGGGGTCAAACGCACTTCAGGCCGTATTCTTTTGCTGGAAAAAGGTCACAAAAATATGCTTGAAACGGTCTATTCACCCCGGCAGGTCAAAGAGAAAAATCTCTGTTTTCTCCATGCCGACACCCATGGCGGCATGAGTCAGATACGGGCGGAATGGGGCAGACTTTACAGCAAATATGATGCCATGCTGGCGGCTAATCTCGATCCGTCACTGCCGGTTGACCGCACCGTGGTGCTTTCCCGCTGCCGGATGTGGCTGAACAACCGAGAGTATTCACAGGAAATCAGCATTGAAAATCTGCTGGAGTTTTCAGTTCTGCCGCCTGACCGGGCGAAATGGCGTTTTGAAGTTCAGGCCGGACAGGGCAAAAAAGTCCGTCTGGTCATTGAGTTTGCCGGAGCGGACGGCGGAGATAAAGTTTTCCTCAATCTGGTGCGGCTGGAGGGCAAAGGCGGCGACGGCATGCTGGATGACAGCGAGAAAGTCAATCTCATCGTGCGTCCGGATGTGGATAACCGGATCAACCATAATTTAACCAAAGCTTATGCCGGAGCGGAAAAGGCGTTTCCGGGGGCGGTGTCTGCGGGAGAAAATTTCTTCAATTTTGCACTGGGAAACGGCAATGCGCTTCATCTGGTAAGCAGCCGGGGACGTTTCATCTCCGCCCCGGAGTGGCAGTATATGGTAAATCTTGAACAGGAAGAACTTTACGGTCAGGAGCATCAGACTGATGTTTTCAGTCCGGGCTATTTTGAAATACCCATGCTCGGCGGCCAGACGGTTACGCTGGCGGCGGATGTAAATGCCGGAAGCATTCATTCTGCCCCTCCGGCGGCTTTTTCGCCGGATTTAGGTTCGGTGTTGAAACGGGCCATGAAAATTTTTGCCGTCCGGCGTGGAAACCTCCGTACCGTTATTGCCGGCTATCCCTGGTTTCTGGACTGGGGGCGGGACACCCTGATTGCCCTGCGCGGAATGATCGCCGGGGGGATGATCCGGGAATCCGCCGACATAATCCGGACATTTGCCTCATTTGAGGAAAACGGCACCATACCCAATGTTATCCGCGGCAATGATATTTCCAACCGGGACACCTCCGATGCGCCGCTGTGGCTGTTTGCCGCGGTTTCCAGTCTGATTGGGGAAACCGGATCCGAGGCCATTCTGGACGAAAAGTGCGGCAGCCGCAGTCTGCGGGAAGTACTGGAGTCAATAATAAAGCATTACATGTCCGGCACACCCAACGGCATTGTCATGGATAAAAAAAGTAAATTTATCTTCAGTCCGCCGCATTTCACCTGGATGGACACCAATTACCCTGCCGGCACGCCGCGCTGCGGATATCCGATTGAAATACAGGCACTCTGGTACTGTGCGCTTGAGTTTGCCGGCCGTTTCATACCGGAATATGCCGTGACCGCCCGCGAAGTATCGGAAAATATTGAAAAATATTTCTATCACCCTGATACCGGAGAATTCGGCGACTGCATACATCTTGATACCAATGCCGGAGCGGAAAACGGCGTACTGGACGATCACATCCGATGCAACGCCATTTTCGCCTTGACTCTGGGGGCGGTAAAGACGCCGGAAAAACAGTTTGCCATTCTGCGCCAGAGTGAATGCCTGATCGTGCCCGGCGGCATCAGGAGCCTGGCCGACCGGCCGGTGAAATATCCCCTCGGCATTGATTACAACGGCAGAAGATTGAACGACGAACACCATCCTTATATAGGTATTTACCGTGGGCCGGAGGATACTTCAAGAAAATTATCCTACCATAACGGTTGTGTCTGGCTCTGGGTGTTTCCCTCCTACTGCGAAGCAATGTATGATCTTGGCGGTCCGGCGGAAAAGGAGCGGTCAAGACAGCTGCTGGGGTCGGTAAAATATTTTCTGGAAAGTGCTTCACCGGGACAGCTGCCGGAAATTGCGGACGGGGATTATCCGCACCGGCCGCAGGGGTGTACCGCCCAGGCCTGGAGCGTAACGGAGTTTTACCGGGTATGGAATAAAATTTTTTCATAAATGACATAACATAACAGACAATAAAACATGAAAGGCAGAAAAAAATGATCAAACCGGGTATTTGCAGTATCACTTTGGCGAAATCTTCCCCTGAAACCGTAATTGAAACCGCCGTCAAGGGCGGACTTTCCGGCATCGAATGGTGGGGGAAAGCCGGTCACCTTCCCATGGGCGATACCGCCGCCGCGGAAAAACTGGGAAAAATGACCCGTGATGCCGGACTGGAACCGGCAGTTTACGGTTCCTATTACCGGATCGGGGCAACGACGGGAGATTTGAATGCACTTATCGACACCACTTTGGCTCTGGGAGCCAAAAAGGCCAGGGTATGGGCGTCTGATACCGGCTTCAATCCTCATGACAAGGCCAGAGTGGAAGCCTTTGCAGCTGATTTGCAGCGGGCCGGAGACGCAGCGGGCAAAGCGGGGATAAAACTCAGCATTGAACACCACATGAATACCTTTACCGACTGCTATTACGGAGTGGATTATGTGATGAATCAGACGGTTCATCCGGATGTCCAGCTCTCCTGGCAGCCGCCTCACGGCTTCAGCACGGTGGATCTGGAAAACAGTCTGCTTCAGGTACTGCCCCGGCTGGGCCTGATCCATACTTTCACCTGGAGTTACACCTGGGGTACCAATCCGTATGTCCGGCTGGCCTGGCAGGACGGAGCCGGAGCATGGCGTAAATATTTCGGCATTGCCAGAGATGTGGACTGCTATGCGATGATTGAATTTACCCGCAATGACGATCCAGCCTGTGCGCTGGAGGATGCGCTGGCACTGAAGAAAGTTCTCGGGGAAATAAATGGCTGAATTACCTTTTGCTCCGGCGATATACGAGCACAAGGCAAAGCTTATTGATGTCTTGCCCTATCCGGTTTCCCGCTCGGCTGAACTGATTGCCGGAGCGATGAAACGGGAAATGGAAGTTTACGCTCCGGCTTACCTCACCGTGGGTCTGGATATATATAACCTGGAAATCGAGGCGATGGGCGGCCGGGTGGAAGACCGGGGAAATGCCTGTCCGGAACTGGCCGATCTGCCGCCGGATTTTCAAGTGAAACTGCCGGATTTCCAGCGGGACGGCAGATTTGAACTTATGCTTGAAGCGGCAGAGAAAGTCAGCAAATTCTGCGGCGGCACTCCCCTGCGGGTGGCGGCAACCGGTCCGGTAACTCTGGCGGCCAAAATTACCGGGGCGGAAAATCTGCTGATCGATCTTTTTACCGGAGAAGAAAAAGCCCTTGAGCTTCTGGATAAATGCCAGGCCGTTTCCCGGGGCTGGCTGGCAGGAATACGGGAAAAGGGATTTGATGCAATTGTATTTGACTCCATGGCGTCTCCGCCGCTGTTCAGCCCGGACTTGTATGCAGAACACATTCTGCCGAAACACCGGGAACTGATGGACTTTCTCGCTGCTTCCGGCCAGGAGGAACGTGAACTGGTAATGGGGGGTGACACTGCCCCGATAGCCGGTCTGCTGCGGGAAAGCGGAGCCAATATTCTGCTGTGTGACTTTGCGGCTGATGCCGCGGCGTGGAAGGCGGCGTTCGGAGATGACACCGATTTCCGTATCCGGCGCAATCTCGGCATTTCGCTGCTGGACGGCACGGATTATCCGGCTAAAGCGGCAACCTTCCGGAAAGAGGCGGAAAACTTTACCAATCCTATTATCGGCAGCGGCATTCTGCCCTGGGATTTTGAGCCGGAAAAACTGCTGGGACTGGTTCAGGAAATCCGCCGGGGATAAGGGGTAGCTGAAGCAGGATGAAACTGATTTTTAAAATTTTTGCCGCCGTTTCAGGCGTGGTCATTATCCTATCCTCCGGTATTGCCGGAGCGGCAAACACCACGGGAAACCGTCCGCTGAAAGACGGCAATGGCGGAGCAAAAAGAGTGGTTTCACTTTCTCCGGCATTGACCGAGACCGTATTCCGGCTTGGCCGCGGCGACCGCCTGGTGGGCAGGAGCGAAGTTTGCAATTATCCGGAGGAGGTGAAAAAATTGCCGGTAGCCGGGCGTTTTGCTGAACCGGATGTGGAAAAAGTGGCATCACTGAATCCGGATCTGGTCATTGCCAATGCCATCTACAAACCCCAGTCGGCGGAAATGCTCAGAACTCTGGGCATAAAACTGGAGGCGAAAGACTGCGGCACCGGAGATGATTACTGCGCCTGGGTGGAAAAACTGGGCGAACTGCTCGACTGCCGGGCTTCGGCGGCGGCGGAAATAAAATCTTTCCGGAAAAAGCTTGCCGACCTGGAAAACCGGCCGAAATTTTCCTGCAAAGTGCTCTGGCTGGTGTGGAATAAGCCCCCGATGACCGGCGGGGCCGGGTCGCTGATTGATACGGCGATAAAAACCGCCGGAGGCGAAAATGTGGCAGGAAAGGTGAAAAAATATTACTTTGAACCCTCTCTGGAGTGGCTCATGGCCGCCGAACCGGATGTGATTATCTGGAATGAACACGGCGGATTTTCCTCTGACACCCCGCCCTGGAACACCTTTGAAGCCGTCCGGCAGGGCAGAATAATCAGTCACCTCAATCCGGACACTCTGGTCCGTCCCGGCCCCCGTTTTCCGGACGCTTTGCTGGAACTGCGGCAGGCACTGCGTCAGGCGATGAAGCTGCCGCCGGAAAAAGATGCCGCACCACGGGCGGATATTCCCGCCGGGAAACATTAAAATTTAATTGTCTTATTGGGTTACCATGTACAGATTTGATATTACCAGTTCCGCGGCAACAGGTTCGAAACGCGGAGAGTTTGAACGATGCCGGGAGGAGGCGGCAAAATACCGCGGTCTTGAAATCGGCATTCAAATCCACAACAGCGCGCCGGAAAGTGAAATTGAGGAAGTTCTTTCACTTGAAGTACCCCTCTCGCTGCACGCTCCGGTGTCCACTGCAAAATGGGCCCTCAATCTGGCCTCGGAAAATCCGGAAACACTGGACAGTGCCTGGAATACGCTGGATAAATGCGCCGTTTTCATGCGCAGTCACGGAATAAAAAAGGCGGTTTTTCACGGTTTTCTCATGAACGACACGGTAGTAAGAAATTTCGGCAAAGACATCAGTTATGATCAGTCTTTCGGCCGTCTGTTCCGTCCGGAACTGTCATTTGACGGCCAATCCCGCTTCAACCGTGACTTCACCGGCACGGAGGAGTTTCTTCACCGCCGGGAACTGCTGAAAAATAATCTGGCTGAACTCTCCGGGCGTTATCCGGATCTGGAATTCATGATTGAGAACGATTTTCCCACTTACGGTTCCGGCAACATGCTTGCCGCCGATGCCAATTATCTGGAACACACGCTCTGTTTTGATGTGGGACACTGCTGGATAAGCTCGTATTTCATGGGCAGGGACTTTTTCACGGAAGCGGAAGCGTTCTTTGCCGGGAAACATGTGGGTATGATGCACATTCATGCCTCGCCCTACACTGCCGCGGTGCCGAAAAACGAGTGGAATGACGGTCACCAATCCTTTGACATACCCAATCAGATGAATATGCCAAGGATTATTTCCATGGCGAAAAATTCCGGGCTTAAGTATTTTGTGCTGGAAATTGTAAATTGCAAAGCCCAGGATGTGGAATATTTGGCTTCCCGTTTGTTTTAGATAATTTTTTCCCGGGAAATATTTGAATTTTTCATTTCCAGAGTGTATTATTATGTAAAGGTGTTTCAGGATAAGCCGGACGAACATAAAACAGCTTGTTTTGAATTTCTGATTGCGCCGGGAATGTCTCTGTTGCGGCAGAAATTGCGGCTGATTTCCGGAGGGGATTTGAAAACAGATTTATTTTTGCGGTAAAACATAAAAAAACGAGGTAAAATAATGGAAACCAAAGCAGAAATCCGTGCCGCGGCAGAGGCGGCGCGGGGCAAAAAACGGTCTGCGCTGTGGGGAGGTATATTCAGCGCGCTGTTTTTGCTCGTGGTAATAATTTTCGGCATTATCAGGGAGAAATTTGCCGGATCCTATGTTTTTGCGTCTGCATCAATAGCTTACGCAGTAGCATTGCTCTTTTCCATCGCCGCTTATCTGGATGGCGCATTTGCGGAAATGGCTGCGGAAGAAGAAGAAGAAAAACAGCTTCTGGCAGAGCGTAAGGACAGTTCAATTCTGGAAGCGGGGGAAGATGTCCGCTTCACCTCCGGAAGCGCGTTGAAAAATTACCGCAGATTTGCTCCGTTTGTCTTTACGGTGCTGGGAGCGGTTTTGATTGCCTCACTGCTCTGGTATTTCAAAAACTCAATTTCCTCCCGTCAGGCCGAAGATATTCTCCGCCCGGACAACGCCATGCATGCCACACTGCTTTCGGTAATGATGCTTTTCGGCAGCGTTTTTGCCGGCGCGTTCTTCCTCGGTCAATCCAGAACTCCGGCTTACCGGCTGCTGCGCCCGGTAGGGGGGTATCTTATTGCCGGATTTGTGGTCATGGTGCTGGCGGTATTGACAGATCTGGGATTTTACAATCAGAAAAATTTTGACTCACTGGCATTTACCATATCTTTCTGGATGTTTGCGGTGCTGGGAGCTGAGCTCATCCTGGGTATGATAATTGAATTTTACCGTCCCCGCTCTGCGGAAGAGCCGCGGCCGCTTTATGAAAGCCGTCTGCTGTCGCTTTTTACTGAACCCGGCGGAGTGATGAGAAACCTTTCCGATGCGCTGGATTACCAGTTCGGTTTCAAGCTGTCCAAGACCTGGCTTTACAGCTTTACCGAACAATCCATTCTGCCGCTGCTAGTGATATTTCTGGCGGTGTTCTGGCTCAGCACCTCACTTTATGAAGTCCAGCCAGGAGAACAGGGCGTGCGTGAGTGTTTCGGCCGGGTGACCAGCGAACCGCTTCCCAGCGGAGTGTATCTTGCACTTCCGCGCCCGTTTGGACAAATCAGAACTGTAAACTGCGATACCATACGCAATTTTACCATTGGAGTAAAACACGATGATTCAGGAAAAGACGACCGGATAAGCTCAGTAGTGCTCTGGACGGAAAGTCATTTGAAAAATGAAACCAATTACGTTGTCGCTGCTGAACCAACCAGCCGGGAAAAAAGCAATGATACGGCGGCCAAGCTGTCGGAACAGCTGGCGCATCCGATTTCATTTGTCGGCTTTTCTGTTCCGATTCAGTACCGGGTGAAAGATATTATGGCTTATTTGTATCACTCGGAAAGACCGGATGAGACATTGCGCAATTTTGCCGAACAGGTGATGATTGAATACCTTGCCGGGACGACACTTGATAAACTTCTCAACGAGGAGCGCATGACCACGGAACATAATATCCATGAACGGCTTCAGCGTCTGGCTGACGCCGGAAACCTCGGGGTGGAGATTATCGCGGTAAACCTGCTTGACCTGCATCCTCCGGTGGGAGATGTGTCCAAAGCTTACCAGGAAGTCATAGGAGCCATTGAGAAAAAAGAGACCATGATTCTCGAAGCTCAGACCTATGCCGCCAAAGTGGTTCCGGAGGCAAAGAGCACTGCCCAGGCTATCCTTTCCGAAGCGGAAAGCCATCGTTATTCAGTAACTCAGGTGGCAGCGGCGGAAAAGGAACTTTTTGAACGCCAGCTGACCGGATTTTCCCGCTCTCCTGAAATTTACCGGCTGAACGCCTATCTGCGGGTATGGGAGAAAGAGGCCATGCCGATACGTAAATATTTAATCAGCTCAAAGCTGAAAAATGAGATATATGAACTCAATTTTGAGGAGAAGGAACGCCTTGATCTTATCGATGCCGACCTCTCAACTCTGGTAGAGAAAAAATAATCATATAAATAAAACCTACGGAAAGCAAGAGATCATGAATTATTTAAAGCATTGGGCGACAATATCGTTGGGCGTGCTGGTGGCAGCGGTGCTCTTCATCACGGTTTTCTCGTTTCAGGTGGAGGAAAACCAAAGTGCAGTAATCAATACCATGGGACGGCCGTCTCTGGTTAAACCGGGGAAATTTCTCAATTTCCGCTGGCCGTATCCTTTCCAGGATCTGACCAAGTATGACCACCGGGTACGGACGTTCTCCGGACGCGGCGGGAAAATTGAGGAGACTCAGACCGCGGATAAACAGAATATTGTAGTGGGTATATTCATAAATTACCGCATCAGTGATGCGCTGGCATTCTACCTTGCGCTGGGTACAGTGCAGCGGGCAGAGCAGGAACTGGACTCCTGGATGCGCAATGCCAAGCTGATAACTTTCGGTCATTACCCGCTGCGTGACATCATCAATGCCGACGGCAGAACGATTTATCCCAAATTGCAGGCGGAGATGAAAAAGGAGATCGCGGAAAAAGCGGCGAAATACGGTATTACCATTGAATATGTCGGTGTTAATGTGCTTAACGTACCCTCCTCTATCAGCGAAGATGTTTTCAAACGGATGATTGCTGACCGCAAGGAAGCGGCGCAGCGTTCACTGTCTGAAGGTGATCTTGAGGCGCGCAATATCAAGACCAACGCCAACAAAGAACGGGATATTCTGGTGGCCAATGCCGAAGCGGAAGCCCGGAAAATCCGGGCGCAGGGCGATGCGGAAGCGGCCAAATATTATACCGTTTTCCGGCGCAATCCTGAACTGGCGGCATTCCTGCGCAAACTTGATTCACTCAGCCGGATACTGAAAAACCGTACCACGCTGATAACCGATACATCCGTGGTGCCTTTCGACACATTGGAGGGCAATCCCTTTGCCGAACCGGAGCGTAAAAACAACGGCAAAAACGCCAACCGCAAGTAACATCCGCAATGCCGAGGAGCATATAAATCATGTCAGAAAACGATAAAAAAATCAACGATCAGCCGGGCTCATTTGACGGCGGCGTAAATTCGCTGCTGCGGAGTTTGCGCATATCGTTCATCTTTCTGGTAGTGCTGATATTTGCGCTGCTGATTTACTTCTTCACCATCCGGGGATTTTTCCGGGCGGACTCCAGACAGGCGGTGGTGGTACTGCGGTTCGGCCGTTACGTCGGAACTTATACCAACGGCTGGTACTGGTTTATGCCTTATCCCGTCAGCAGGATGATCACGATTCCCACCAATCCGAGAACAATATCCTGTTCCTTCACCCCGGCCGCCGCGCTGAATGGTGAAGAAGCTCCGGCGTCATTGACTCCCGGACGGGACAGCTATCTTCTCACCGGAGATGCCAATATCATTCACACCTCCTGGAATATCACTTACCAGATTGCCGATCCGGAAACTTACTTCAAGACACTCTATTCACCGGGGGACTATGAAACGATCGACAGGGAATCCGGAGTGAGTGCCACCTGGAAAGGCCCGGATGCGTTTTTGCAGGAGCGTTTTACCCAGACGGTAATCGAGATCACCGGAAAACGCAAAGTGGCGGATATTCTTTACGGTTCAGAAAAGAGCAAATATCTTGCAGAAGTGGAAAATGCTTTCAGTGAAAATATCCGTCAGGCCAACTGCGGTATTGAAATACGCA
>CASECL010000079.1 GCA_949286445.1 uncultured bacterium
ACAGATCTGGGAAGACGGCAAAGCCTCCAACCAGCGTTATGCCGGTTCGCTTGATCAGAATGCGTGGGAGGTTGCCGCGGTCGGCGACTACAATGGTGACGACATGGAAGACCTGCTGCTGCGGGAAAAGGCCACCGGCTGGGGCGGTCTCGGCTACTGGGCCAGTGCTGATGCCACCAGGTGGACCGACCTGAATGCCAGAGTCGAAACCGATATGGAAAGCAGTTTTGCGATTATCGCGTAACTATAATAAAAAACATGATGCCATTGCCGTTGAGATAAAATGCGGCAATGGCATCAATATGATGATACCGAAATGAAGATTGAAGAAAAAGGAAACATCGCATCTCCCGGAGAGTGTAATTTGTGCTGCAGTGAATGTCTGCGAAGCGTTTTTTCAGGCGGGAAAGAAGAAATTGAACTTCATAAGAAAAATTCCGGACATGACTGTTTCAGAGCCGGCGGGAAACTGTATTTCAGAATCGAATATTCTGCTGTTTCGCCGGAACGGCCTTGCGGCAGTTACAGAAACTCGCATTACCAGGCACTCCTGCGGCTGAAAGAACAGCCGGTTTCCGGCTTCCTTCCTGTGATTGAATTATGTAAATGCACTTATGCTGTGCCGTTTATAGAGGGGGGGATGCTTTTTGATGCAAATACAATTCCCGATGTTTTGCGCCCAAATCAGAAGGCATTGCTGGATCAGCAGACCGTCATGATCTCATGGGAGGATTTTTCCGGCTGGGTACGGGAGTTGGCAAGTGCATTGCGCAACTTGCACCGGCAGGGTTTGGCTCACGGTGATGTTACCGCCTTCAATATCATGATCGATGACGCAGGTCACCCGATCTGGCTGGATCTGGAAAATCTCAATGAAGACAAAGTCCAGATGGAAAACGACAGTGCGGCGTTTTTTTTCCATGTGTTTTTTCTGCTTTTGGAACAGTTATCCGAAACTCCGGCAGATTTTCCGGATCTTCTCGACCGGATTGTCCGGAATGCAATGAATGGAGATGAGCTTCTGACCGGATTGATTGAGGTTATGACTGCGCCACATCCTTTGGCTGCGAGTGACCGTCAGAGCAACCGGGCAGTTATTTTTCAACTCTTGAGCAGATGGGGTGAAGATGCGGATGGGAAAGGATTTCTGAAGCTTTCCCGTCCTTATCTCATGCGCAGTGCGTTTTACTTTCAATCTGATTTTCTCTGGCTGGTCAATTACAACATGAAAGTAATGCATTATGAGAAAGTCGGTTTATATGATCTCTACCGGAGAATGTGCGAGATTTCCGATACCGAACAGCAACGGGGCATATTTTTCTCCGGGCTGCAGCAGCAACTCGCTGCGGTACAGAACGGATTGGATTGCGCACTTCTGGATGAACGGAAATCGCAAAGGATATTTGAAGAGAAGTATTCTGCGATGGCAGAAGAGCTTGCAGTATGCCGGGAAAAACAAAGAGCAGCAGAGACAGCATTGACTGCATTCGAAGACAGATACCGGGAATTACAGAATATTTTGCAGAACGAGCAGCGGCAGAACCGGGAGCAGACACAGGCATTATCCCGTTCAGAGGCCGCACTGGCGGCGGTAAGCAATGATCTTGAGCAACTGCACGAAGTTTTACAGCATGAACGACTTTTGCAGCAGAAAACCGCAGAGGCATTGCGGGAGGCTGAACAAAATACCAATGCACAAAACGTGCGGATAGCCGCTTTGCAGGCGGCAAAAGAATATCTGGAACAGGAGCTGGAAGAAACAAGCCGCCTGCGGCAGGAAAATGGTATTCTGCAGCAGAATAATACCGTGTTCCGCCAAATGGTTGTCCATCTGGAACAGGAGTTGAATCTTGAAAAACAGGAAACCGGGTCGCTGCGCGGACAGATTTCCCGTCAGGAACAGCAGTTTGCGGAGTGTACAGCCGGGTATAATGCGGCAAATGAACGTATCCGGCATTTGGAACAGCAACATACACAAGTAATTCAGCAGCTTCAGCAAAGCCGGGAAGAGTGCGCCAATGCACACAGCATTATTGCCGGATATGAAAAGAAATTCACCGCACTTCAGGAAATAGCCGCCCGTACAACACGCAATGAATGTGAGCTGGCAAAATTGCGCTCCGGAAAATCCGCCGCACAAAAACGGGAACAGCAGGCTCTGGCTTTGCTGGGGGCAGCGCGGGAATTGAGCCGGCAATTTTGCGAACATCCGAGTTTCCGGATTGCGAAACTTCTGCAGGTTCTCAAACATCCGGAATACGCCGGAATGCCGGGCCGGTGCGCGGTGATAAGACAATTGCTGTATTCTGCTGTTTCCGGAAAACCGTTCTGCCGGAATTATCTGGCTTTGAATGGACTGCTGCGCTTTCTGGATGACGGAATACGCACCATACATGCGTCAGCTCCCGCAGCTGATGAGGAAAAATTGCTGCCGCCGGACGAATCCGTGCTGATTTCTGTTATTCTGCCAGTCTATAATCAGGCAGATATGCTGGCGGAATCCATTGACAGTATCGTCCGACAGACTTATCGGAATTGGGAATTGATCGTTTTAAATGACGGCTCCACCGATGATGTGGACTCAGTTATGCAACGCTATGCGGCAGATGACAGAATTCATTATCTGGTTCAACCGAATCAGAAGTTGCCCAAGGCCCTGTCCAATGCCTTTAAATATGCCAGAGGTGAACTGTTGACCTGGACCAGTGCCGACAATAATATGCGTCCGGAAATGCTGGCCAGACTTTCGGCATATCTGCGTCTTCATCCCGATGCGGATATGGTTTACGCGGATTATGCGGTTATTGATAACGGAGGCCGCCCGCTTCATGCCGCTTGGTTCCGGCCGCAGAATAAATACACTCCGGAGAGCGATGAACTGCATCTTCCCCATAATACAGAGCTTTTAAATGTTGTAAAAGACAATTTCATCGGG
>CASECL010000080.1 GCA_949286445.1 uncultured bacterium
GGGTAATTTTAAAAAACAATCAACTCAGGCTCAAATAGGGTGGTTAGAATGACGATTTCAAAGAATTATGGGACGGCACTGAAAAAAATAATAATATGTAGGATTTTGACTTGGCATTTTTATTTTTTTGTGGTATAATAGAGACATGGTGAGATAACATGAGATATCTTGATGGTATAAGTTTGAATATTTGTCTGCACAGATATTAAAGATTTTCATTTGCCGAATCAGCTTTTCTGAGCAGATAACAGATAAAAAACAGTGTAAATCGGGGGCATGATGGATATGAAAAAATATAAAAATTTTACCTTGATTGAGTTATTGGTGGTTATCGCTATCATCGGAATACTTGCCTCTATGTTGCTTCCGGCTGTTGAAAGAGCCAGAGAGACGGCAAGACGGGCACAATGTGTTAATGTAATGAGACAATTGTCACAGTTGCATCTGAATTTTGCCGCCGATCAGAAAGGTTATTTCGTTGGCGGAGGTACGGATGGCCGCGGATATTCGGTGCCGTGGAATAGCGTTTTAAGTTGGTATTTTTTTCACAATGCCGACCTGATTCCTGCACAGTATACTTCGGTTAATGCGGCGAGAAAATACAAGAATTACTATTGTCCCTCCCGGCGTCCACTTGGGTTAACCGCAGATTCCAGAAGATTTTACGGATACAACTATTATATTGGAGGAAACAATATCACAGATGAAAATAAAATGTCTTTTGACAGCGGCAACAGCAATTGGGCAAAAGTAAATTATGGTGAAAATATAAATAAAGTAAAAGACGCGTCCAATTTGATTTTATTGCGGGAACAGGTTCGGGCGTCTGACTTAGCCAAGGAGGATTGGGCCACATTGGGCGGAATACCGCCTCAGGTCGGCTATACTGTGACAATACAGGGGGTGCAATATTTTACCCCGCGAACTGATGCCGGTGGAAATTTTTCATTTATCCACGGGGGAACCGGTAATTATGCTTATGTCGATGGACATGTGAAATCAGAAACGCCAACTGGACGTTTGAATTATATGAATGCATATAAGCCGGAGGCTACCGGAATTACAAAATAAAATAAAGTGTACTTATCTTAGACGTTGAGAATTTTACAGGAGAGAGAAGTGAAGAGAAGAGAATTTACATTGATTGAACTTTTGGTAGTAGTAGCCATCATCGGCATATTGGCATCAATACTGTTGCCATCCTTGAAAAAAGCCAGGGATACGGCTCACCGCGCTGGATGCATCAATAATATGCGTTCCTTAGGTCAATGGCAGGAATTGTTTGCCAATGATTACAATGGCAACTACTGTCCCGGCGGTCATCGTTTTAAGCCGTCAAATGCTTCTTGTCATCCAGAGGTAGCCTTGGGGCTGCTTTATTTTAAAACAAGTTTTGCGGTAAGATCCAGCTACGGAACTATGATGGATCAAATAAATTACCGGAGTCAGAAAATAGATTACTGCCGGGTTCGCGGCGGGGCTGTTTCCTCCAGTGATGGCAGAAGATTTTTTACTTTCAACATGAATTTAGTGGGTAATACTAGATTATCAAGCGATTACCGGATCATAGATGATGAGATTACCGCAAAGGGGTTTACCTATAAAATCTATGCTGGAACTCCGAAAAGGGAAAGTATTAAAAATCCATCAGCCAAAATTCTGATCTGGGAGTTGGAACGCCCGAATGGAACAAATGCCGGGTCAACTTTGACTACACCCAACATAGTTGATTTAGCTCCGTACACCGGATTTTTCGGCTATAACGGCGTAGCCAACAGTTTTGGCAACAAAGATGGCACTATATCTTTCCCGCATAACGATCAGTGCGTGATGGTTTTTGCCGATGGACATGCTGAGGCTAAGAGACGTTTGGATAACAAACTGTGGATGAAAAACAATTTTGCGAGAGACTTATAAGATTTGCAGAAGAGGAATTTACTGTGAAGCAGAGAAAGTTTACCCTGATCGAATTGTTGATAGTTATTGCAATCATCGGTATACTGGCTTCGTTACTGTTGCCATCTCTGGAGCGGGCAAGAGAGTATGCCAGAAGAACTCAGTGCATTAATGCCATGCGTCAGCTTGTTTCTCTTCATAATATGTTTGCTGATGAACACAACGACTTTTATATCGGCGGCGGCAAAAATGATAATGGAAGTCTTTCATGGCACTCTCTTTTAGGTTGGATTTACTTTAGAAACCAATATGCAATTCCACGGATGGGAGAAAATATTTCTGGAAACAACTATAAGACATATTACTGCCCATCCCGGCGTCCATTGGGGCAAAAAGGAGATTACCGGCGTTTTTACGGTACTAATAACGTATTGTGCCAGACAGATGAAAGCAAGCCTTTCGACCCCGGATGGGACGGCTGTACCGAAGCATGGTATGGAAGAAAACGCACCCGGGTTAAAGATGCCTCCAGAATTATTCTGATGCGGGAACAGACCCGTTCAGGGGACGGTATCGGGGTGTGCTGGCCTCCCGGACCGGGAATTATGCCTCCCATTGGGACTTATAAAATTGCCAATTTCGACACTCCGAATTGTGATTCCGGCGGAAACTTCATTTTCCCGCACGGAAAGACCGGAGTCTATGGATATGTTGACGGCCATGTGAAGGCTGAGTTGCCGGACAAAAAATTGAATGCTTACAACTCCTATGATCCGGATGCCCGTTCTGAAACCAGAAAGTAAATGGATGAGCAGACAACAGTGATAATTTACAGCCGGGAAGAAAAATCCCGGCTTTCTTTTTGTATGAAATGAATTTTACGACGACAGAAAATATCCGTTGCAGGACAATGCGTTCAAACGTATCGGGCAGAATTATCAGCCGTCAAGTCGTAAGATAAAACTTTCTGAGCGGCTCGCAAGCAGGTGCTGTACTGTATATGACCGTCAGAATGAAAAAACACCGAACCGGATTATAGTTCCGGAACGGTGTTTTTTTATGCTGCTTCAATACAGCA
>CASECL010000081.1 GCA_949286445.1 uncultured bacterium
ATTGTGGTAAAAATGGATATTTCGCTGAAAACTTTCCCCGGCTTTGCCTCTGCCACCGATGGAGTTCAGTTGCAGCGGCTTTACGATTTTTTCCAGCAGGAGGTAAATAACGGGCTGCGCTGCCGGCTGGATTATACCTCCATGGCAACCGGAATGCGTTATGTCGAACTGGATTATTACGCCAGTCCGGGGGAATGTCAATCTCCTGACGAACGTGAAACCACTTCTGACGGATCATTATATATTCCGTCAACGCCGTCCGCCATGCAGAATATTCTTGCCTCGGTAACCACGTCCCTTGACCGCATCAGCCGGGTGCGTTTTGAAGAAATATCCGATGGTATAATTCAAAATTTGAAACAATTGAACGGTTTCCTCAATGACCCGGCCATACGCCAGACTATCGCCCATGTTGAAAGCGCGGCGGAAAAACTAAATAACGGAGCAGACACACTCGGCCGGGTTTTCTCAGAAGAAAAACTGCAAGTATTGCTCGCTGCACTGGAAAAAGACCTTGACGCCATCGAAAGACTTGCCGCCGCGGCGGAAAAAGAGCTTGAAAATGCCAGAATAGCGGAAACTTCTTCCACTGTGCGGAACACATTTTCCCAAACTGCGGCAAACCTTCAGGAAAACAGTTCAGCTCTTTCCCATACCCTTTTCAAACTCAACCGCACCTTGGATAATCTGCATGAACTGATTGAACTTCTCCGGGATGATCCATCCAGCATTATCAGCGGCAAACGCTCCCCCGCCCCCGGACATCAGGATAACCAATAGGCAAAGGAAATCGATTCAAATCCGCCCGTCAGCCTGTAAGGAATTTCCTTATCCCGGAGGTGCTTGTACCGGGAAATAACGTATATTTTCCCGGATCCCCTCTATCTTCACTGCCTGCGGCTCTTTCATGCATGACAGGATAAAAAAACGCCCGGCCGGAAATTTCTTTCCGCCGAAGCGTTTATTTCAAAATGTATCAGCTTGCCGCGGGGAGCGGACTCATACCGGATCCGCAGCAAAAAAAATCCGGCACCACAGTTATCCTTTCAAATTCTTTACGGAATTTCTTATCACCAGTTCGCAAGGCAGTTTTCTGACCCGTACCGAGTTGTCTCCGGTGTTGAGCTGTTCCATCGCCAGACGCCCGATTTCCGGCAGCGGCAGACGGATCGTAGTCAATGGCGGTTCGGTAAACAACCCCAGCATCTGCCCATTGACACCGATTACACTTAACTCCTCCGGTATCTTCACACCGTCAGCTTTGGCATCCTGCATAAATCTCTGCGCAGTATAATCGCACATACAAAATACTGCGGTGGTATCTTTTCTGGTCTCTTTATACTCTTTCCAGATGGTGGACGGCTTTCCGCCATCCGCCTCACGGTTGAAAACCACCATATCAATGGAAAACTTTTTACCGTGTTCCGCCATTGCCCGGGTCAACCCGCGGGACATCATCTGGGCATTGTAACCCATTTCCTGAAAATAATGTTCCCCGATGAAACCGATATTGGTATGCCCCTGTTCAAAAAGATAATTTACCGCCATATACGCCGCCTGTTCAAAATCGGGCACAATGGAATTTACTCCGTCCAGTCCGCTTTCCCGCAGCAGATAGCACATGGCGAGATTTCTCTTTTGCAGAGCCAGAGCCAGACTGTAATTCAAATCCCCCAGAATAATGAATTTGCTGGTATGATTATCATTCACGCAGTAAGGCAGTTTCTCCGGATAAAGCAAATAATCCACATCAGATTCGAAGATGGAAATATTTACATTCATCTCCTCGGTATTGTCAGATATCGCGCCGAACATTATTTCAGAATAAAACGGAGCGAAACCGGCAGATGATCTGCGATTCAGCAATATCGCCAGTCCTCCGCTGTGCGGATACATGCGGAGCTTAAATGCCAGATCATTAGGTTCATAATTAAGCTCACGCGCGGCCTGAATGATTGCTTCTTCAGTTTGCGCGCTCAATCCCACTGTCCCGCCATTTTTATAAGTTTTGTTGCGCAGGAACATCGAAACCAGTCCAATGGAAACCCCTGCCCTTTTGGCAATGGCACTGATAGTAACTTTATTTTTTATTGGAGCATTAACCATTTTTACAAACTAAACTTCCTCTGGGTAATCAAGTCCGGTGGCACAGGATAACATGGTGAAAAAACTGCGCCGCGGTACATAAGAAGGTATGCTGTTGCCGCTGCCCAAAGCATACGCTCCATCGGCGGCAGCTCTTTCCAGCATGGCATACGAACGATCACGGATTTCCTGTTTAGATGCCCGGCAGAGGAAGCCCACATCAATCCCGCCAATAATCGCCAGGCGATCATGATAACGGTCATAAGCATCTTCTACCGGAAGCGTAGAATCCTCGTAAGAATGCCGGCCGTCAAATTTGCACGCATTTATCACGTCTTCAATCAATCCGCAGTCGAACACATTGCCGCAGGAGTGCTGCAAAGCCGGTCTTCCGGCGGAATGAACCAGTTCAACGATTTCCGCCGTCCGGGGCACAATAAGTTTTCTCATAAATTCAGGCGAGATCATCGGCTGCTGGGCAAATCCCCAGTCGTCATTGATGAAACAGGCACCAACCTTGTCTGACTCCAGACAGCGTTCGTAGTGATGATAAAGTATTTTCCCAACCTTGTCGGTTACTGCCTCAGCCAGTTCAAAGTTATCATAAAGCATCATGCAGAGATTATCATAACCGATTATGCCGATCACATTTTCCAGCAGTCCGTTCGGGCCATGGGCAATAATCTTCATACCGGAGGGAAGCTTGGTGTCAAACAGCTGGGAATAATCATTTTTATCCACATCCGGCCAGGGGTATTTTTCAAAACTCTCCCAGGAATCAATCAAGGCTCCGTCATTTAACGAAATCGTCTTGCCATGTTCCTGCTCATGCCTGGGAAATTCCGGCAGGTAATTCCAGCCGACCATGAAATCAAATCCCAGTTTTTCCCAAGCCAATGCCCATTTATTCCAGTCTTTGCTTGCTCCATCAATCATGAGATCAAAAATATCAAAATCAATGGAAAATTCGAATGGAGTGGGACGATTCGGACGTTGTTTTGATAAAATCAGCTCAATGTTTTCAAAGTCGGCTTTTCTCATTTATAAAGCACCTTTTCTTACTTAATTTACGGTGCGGGAGACCGATTCCCGCACCGTAATTAATGTATCATGTTTTTATAAAAATACAAATTTATTATAAAAACTTTAATTATATTTTTTACTTACCAGGCAAACTTGAGCGTTTTGCCGTCAGCCTTCTGAATGGAAATACCGTCAGCTGTCGCTTCAGCCTTGATTTTGGACTTCATATTCTCCGGCGCAATTACTGCGGCAAACACACCGTCTTTGAAATTTTTGCCCAGCAGTTCAATGACCTGACGGTCGGTGTTGGTCCAGCTCATTACCTTTTCAAAAGCCACTTTGCGTTCATAGTCAGATGGAGATATGTCGGAAACAACATATTTATTGCCGCTCTTCATGGTAAGTGTGAAATCCCGTCCGTCGGCAGCGGCAGTTTTAGCTCCGGTGAGCAACCGCAGTTTGGCATCAGTGGCATCTTCCAGTTTAATCCGGTCGGCGACAACCACGGCATGTTCAGCGGGCAGGAAAACCAGAATACGCTTGTATTCCGTCGGATTTTTGGTCAATTTCTTTTTGGCGTCCGGCAGCATGTAATAGGGAGCCAGATCGCAGTAATAGACACTGTAATCTTTGGTATTTTCCTTCTTGTAAACCTTGGGAGCCGGAGCACCTTTGGGCAAGTTATATACTTTGGCTTCACCAGTATCAAACCAGGCTCCGCCTTCGCCGGCCTGTCCGAGGAACTTTTTCGGATTGCGGCTGTCTCTGAAGGTTACCAAATTATGATTGGCAGTCATTTTTTCCCGGGCATATTCCATACCGGGAATAATGGAATCCGTGCCGACATAGAAACTGAAGTTACCCTGTTCCGGATAACAATGTCCGTTGGAAAGAGTGTTTCCCATGAATTTACGCGCACTGCTTCCAACAGCGTCACCGCAGCGCAGCCCCATAAAGGCGGCATCGGGATCAGCCCAGGAACTTCTGACTACGTACACCCCCAGTTCATCGCCATTGTTGAACAACGGCAATTCACTCAATTCCGCGGCCTTAAGGTCAGGATTGAAATAGAAAAGTTCACGCCAGCTCATCGGTGCACTGTACTGGGAATTGAGAATTTTGGGTATTTCAATTTCTTTGGGTTCATTTTCTTTGCAGAGCAACGCCACTTTCTGGGTATAAGGGTCTTTATTATAAGAAGCCAGCAGCATCCAGAAAGTTCCATTGGAGAACTGTTTGGGATTGGCATCACTGTAAACCATAAATCCGGCATTCTGCGGCAGCAGCATTGAAAGTCTGGCAAGTCCGGCTTTCTTCAAGGCAGGATTGCCCAGCATATCATACTTCACATTGAGCAGCGGAGTAATGAATGCCGCCACATCACAGTACGGACGCAGACCGTAATCCTGATAAAGCACACCTTCAACCGGATAACCGTCAGCGGAATGAACACCCTCTACATAATAATAGTTGGCAATCATTTCATCAAGATATTTTTTGAGTTCGCCGGGTTTAATCGGGTCGGCATTATCGCCCCAGAGGGTAACGGCGGTAAGACCGTAAATTTTGTGAACAAACCAGTTATGGTTGGCCAGATACTGGCCGTAACGCCACATCCAGAATCCCATCCATTCATTGCTGAAAGCATAACGGACTGAATCAATCAGGCGTTTGCGCACTTTGGCCTTGAGGTCGGCAGGAAGTTCATCATAGAGCCAGTCATAAACCAGGGCAAAACCAAGCTGGGCATGAGCCAGCGGCAAATCCTGTTTGGGAATGCCCCAGTCAATCAGCATATTTACCCAGCGGTAAAGATGCTTTTTATAATTCTCTTTTGCGGCAGGATCGTCTTCAATAATATAGGCAGTAAGCAGCCAGGGAATTGAATCGCCCAGTTTGCGCAAGGGGTCTTCAGTTTCCATATTAGGCTTCGGCGGGAAAAATTTGCAGAAAGCATCCGCCTGGAATTTGATGGACTTTACCGCCTTGGCAAAACGGGGGTCCTTGGCACGGGCGCGGATCTGATCCAATGTAAGCCCCATGGGCAGAAGGCGGGGACGGGCATTTATTGCTTTTTCATTTACCGTGTAGAGGTCCGCACCATTCTCAATTTTGCCGAATTGTTCCATAAGAGCAGCCTTGCGGCGTTCAATGTGCTTATCACCCTGGGCAATCATTTTGGCCTTGGCCTCTTCATCAGAGAGGAAAGATACCGGCATGGCCAAAGTAAGCTCTTTTACCTCCGGGGTGTACTTAAGAGAAACATTTTTCCATTCCAGTTCCCCCTGAGTATTCATCAGATAGCAAAGTACCCGGATCTGCTTGGTGCGGTCAGGAATACGGAAAGTAGCGGTTATCGGCATCCAGTCAAAAGTGCCGAGAGTGGGGATAACCCGGTTGGGACGGGAAAGTTTCGGAGCAATAGTGAATTCACGTCCGTCACCGCCCATGCCGTCAAAGATGAAGACCACAACCGGTCCCTGCCCGTCCACCAGATCCTTGCCTTTTACCATGGCGGAGAAAGTGGCCAGCTGACCGGCATATTTCTCAATACCCGGCAGGCTGGGAATACCATACTGCATGCGGGAAGGAGCATTGGGTGAAGACATCTTGCAAAGCGTGCTGCCGTCCGGAAGCGGTGAAAAAGTAAAAACGCCCTTTCCTCCGGCCGCCATAGCCCCCCAGCTGCGGTGCGGGGCGCGTGATCCGGACTGAACCAATTTTCCCAGATTGAGCAGTTCCGTGCCGGATTTGGCGTCCTTGAGATCGGGTATAGTCATTTTGGATAAATCTGTGGTTACCGCTGATTTTCCGCTGGCGGCGGAAGCACCGAGCACAAAGGGAGCCTTGGGGGTATCTGCCGCCGGAAATTTCGGGGCATTTTCAAAGGCAATATCCCGGATGGCAAACTGCAGATAGTCAGGATCAGTAGTTTCAACTGTGGTATTGAAACGAATCATATTGCCGATACGGTCCGGATTGAAAAACGCCATTTCTCCATTGCACTGAATGACACCATTTATGGCGAGGATGGCTTTTTTGGTTTCCCGGTTGACCCAGATATCCACCTTGGTCCACTTGGCCAAATTGATGGCATTGCCGGAAACATCACCGAATGCACTCATGGGAGTATCACGGATAACCGCGAAAAAAGCCCCTCCGTCACTGACCGAGGTTCTTACCATGTTATACAAATTCATTGCCCAGACATGACG